>CAJWRY010000001.1 GCA_913046155.1 uncultured Candidatus Nemicrothrix sp.
CGGTTTACGAGCCAATGAAAATGGCTCAACGCGTACCACTAGGTGAGATTCTGCGACTGACTCTCCTAGGAAACTACGAACGAATGACTGCTGAGACAGCAAAACAGATCGGGCTAATTAGTGAAGTATTGGAAGATGATGCCCTTATCGAGAAGGCTCTTTGGTTAGCTGAATCAATTGCTGCGCAACCTCCCATAGCAGTGCAAGCAAGTTTGCGAGCAATATGGGCTGCCAATGACTTAGGCAGACTTGACGCGATGGCCTTGGCTCCTTCGTTATTAACTACCGGCATGTCAAAGAGTTCACTAAAAGAAGGTCAAAAAGCTTTTGAGAGCGGAGAGAGAATTCACCATAGGTATCGTTAACTTGACCAGATTGGGTTCTAGCTCTTTTGTCAGTAGCCTTAAAACATGAAGGAACTCTTCTTTAATCTGCGACTTACGTCCCCAGTGGCTTAATTTTTTAGTCACTGGGCATATCCGAAGTTCGCATCAAGAGAGGAAGTTATAAAATGAATAGAAATCCATCAGAAATACAAAATAAATCAAATATGCCATTTAAGAAATACAGGGCATATGAAACTATTGATCTCCCTGATCGGTCATGGCCTAGTGCGGTTATAACTGACGCTCCGTTGTGGTGCTCAGTAGACCTAAGGGATGGCAATCAAGCTCTAATCGAACCTATGGACCCAGACCGTAAATGGAGGATGTTCAAGAAACTTGTTGAGATCGGCTTTAAAGAAATCGAAGTCGGTTTTCCCTCGGCATCAGAAGCTGATTTCACCTTTGTACGTGAAATTATTGAAGAAAAAGCTATCCCCGACGATGTCACGATCCAGGTGTTAGTTCAGAGCAGGCCCGAACTTATTGACAGAACATTTGAGTCAATTGCTGGTGCGAAAAACGCAATTATCCATTTCTATAATTCAACGTCAACTCTTCAACGAAAAGTTGTTTTCGGGCTTGATCGCGAAGGGATTAAAAAGATTGCAGTTGATGCAGCGAGATACTGCAAAAGTCTTGAATCGACTGTTCCCGATACTAATATCAGATACGAATACTCTCCTGAATCGTTCACAGGAACAGAACTGGATTTTGCAAAAGAAATTTGTGATGCAGTTGTTGATGCAATTGACCCATCCCCTTCTAATAAAATCATCATCAACCTTCCGGCGACTGTTGAAATGGCGTCCGCTAATACTTACGGCGACATGATTGAATGGATGCACTGTAACTTAAATCGTAGAGACGATATTATTTTAAGCCTCCACCCTCATAACGATAGAGGAACAGGTGTAGCCGCAGCAGAATTTGGTTTGATGGCTGGCGCTGACCGAGTTGAAGGAACATTATTCGGTAATGGTGAACGAACCGGAAACGTCGATGTCATTAACATTGCCATGAACATGTATAGCCAAGGCGTTGACCCCATGCTTGATATCAGCGATATTAATGACATAAGAAGAGTGGCCGAGTACTGCAATCAACTACCAGTGCATCCCCGACACCCTTATGTCGGGGACCTTGTTTACACAGCCTTTTCAGGATCGCATCAGGATGCAATTAAGAAAGGCTTTGACGCACTCAAACACTCTGATGAAGGAGTATTTGAAGTTCCCTATATCCCAATAGACCCCTTCGATGTCGGCAGGACTTATGAAGATGTTGTCAGGGTCAATAGTCAATCAGGTAAAGGTGGCGTCTCTTACTTGCTAAAAACGGAAAATCAGTTTGACCTGCCAAGACGAATGCAAATTGAATTTACAAGGTCTATTCAAAGGATTACTGATGCAACTGGAAAAGAGATTACCGCTCAACAGATTTTCAATGAATTCTCTGCTCAATACCTTGACTTAGATTATCCATTTCTGCTCCATGGGTACGAATCAGCACAGAATGCTGAAGGAAGGGATCGGACTTTATTAACTGCGAGAATGACAAACTCCGGAGAACAAATGATAGTTCAAGGTGAAGGATCCGGTTCTCTTGACGCCTTTGTTCAGGGTTTAAGAATTGCTTTGCCATATGATTTGCGAGTCCTTGATTACCATGAGCACTCTAAGGGAACAGGTGTGGATGCGACCGCCGTAGCATACGTTGAAATGGCTATCGACGGAAAGGAATTATGGGGATGCGGCTTGCATACAGATATAACTCGGGCCTCCATGCGTGCGATCATTAGCGCAATTAATAGAGCCAATAAAGATTAGTAACTTATGGTGAAAGAAGTGGAAGTCCCTCAGAGTAAAGACAATTCGGAACTACCACTTAGCGGTGTCAGAATTTTAGCTGCTGAACAGATGCAGGCCCTTCCATACGCGACCCAGTTACTTGCAAGTTTTGGTGCTGAAGTTGTGAAGGTTGAGCACCCATCGCGAGGTGATCTAGGGCGATCAGGCTTACCAAGCGCAATAGGCATCGATGGCAATCCAGTTGGAGCGACTTTTTTGAGAAATAACCTTTACAAAAAAAGCATCGGTTTAGACCTAAAGAGCACTGATGGTCAAGATATATTTCGCCAGCTTGCAAAAAACTTTGATGTTATAGCCGAAAACTATAAGCCGGGGACTATGGAGAAATTCAGCCTTGGGTATACGGATCTCCGTGATACCTATCCGAAGATCATTTATCTATCGCTTTCCGGTTTTGGGAATTTAGTTGAAACTCCATATAAATCATGGCCAGCTTTTGCGCCTGTTGCTGAAGCTATGTCTGGTATTTATAACTTTAATCGGGGCGCCGATGAACCCTTGAAAGTTTCACCAGTGGGCGCACTGGGTGATACGGGGACGGGTTTATTTGCTGTGATTGGAGTTCTTACAGCCCTGCATAGGCTTAAACGCTTTGACAAAGGTTCATATATTGACATTTCTATGTTCGATTCAATGGTTGCATTCGCTGATATCGTTCCTAATTATTATTCAATGGGTAAAGACCCTAGAACTCCTAGTTTGCTTATCAACCATGGTTTCAAGATCGCTAAAGGTGAAATCATTATTCAAATTGGGCGTGAGCATCAATTCGAGGCATTCGCTATTCGTATAGGCAAACCAGATTGGGTGCAAGCTGAGCGATTCTCTACCAGAGCTGGATGGGTTGAGAATATACAAGAAATAATTGATCAATTTGCAGCATGGGCCGGAGATAGGGAACTCATTAGCGTCTGCGAGGACCTTGCCGCTGTGGGTATTGCCGCTGCACCAGTCTTTGAGGCTTCCGATGTTGTAAATGACCCACATGTTAAAGCAAGGGAAATGCTATTACCAGTTGAAACGAATGGCGAGCACAACGTTCTCACTGCAGGAAACCCAGTACGAATTGACGGTATAGCCAAAAGAGCTCCCACTCCCCCACCCTCATTAGGTGCTGATACTAAAAGTCTCTTGATGTCAGAATTAGAACTGAGTGAAACTGAATATCAAGACCTTCTCAAAAGAGGCGTCGTAGGCTAGCTTGTCTAATTCACTCTCGGAGATTTTGAATTGCTTCATCAGACAATAGCTCCCTTCCTAGGCCTATATTGTTTTTGGGCCAGTCTGCTGGAGGAAGCGTCAAGGGAGACTCTTTACTTTGTCCAAACCAAAGGTGATGGCGACGGTGTTTGAATTTCCAGCTTGCTGTTTCCAGATTCTGGGATTTGGATAGCTCGTATTGATCTGTGTATTTGATTATTTGTTCGTAATAACCTTCTCTTTTGTTCTGGGCATAACATCTAGCCCACACTTCACCTTTTGCTTCACACTCACTAAGGAAAGTAATCCTGTGGTTAGCAACAAGAATAACTGCGAACTCTAATTGCTCCATCGTGGCTTCTGCCATTGCTTTGAGTGCATCTTCACCAGTTCCCATTGATCCAAAGCTTGCGTCGGGGGTGTAGAGAGTTACCAGTAGGTCAATATCACGGTTCCGGATAGCTTCACAATAACTAAAAACTAAGTCTCTTATCTCATCTTTGGCTTGCAATTCCTTAACAGCATTCTCATACTCAAATGTCATATGATTAGTTTCTCATATCTTTGATATTTGTTCTTGCTTTAGGCAATAAGATGGTTTTTGAGAGGGAACTATGGATAATGCTTCAAGTGAATGGGAGACGCGACGGGATATCTCGTCGTTTATTTTGCCTGAGTCAGAAATTGCTTCAATTATTAGTCGTGCTTCGCATGCTGTTGTTTCATGGGTCACAAAATCTAACCAACCGGTTACAGCAGTTATGCTCTTTGCTGTAGTTGATGGCCTCATTACAGTTACGTCCACTACTAATAGAGCTAAATATCATGCATGGAGACGCAATCCTTCTAGTTCATTCTGTATTTGGGATCCGGAAAATATTGGTAAGCAAATAACGTTGCGTGGGAACATGAAAATCAGTCAGGATGACGATTTACTGCGAGAATATACTAGATACTTTTTGACCCGAGCAATGGGTGGCAAGGAGCCAAGCAAGGAGAGGTTAGAGAAGGAATTAGCAACTTTCTTAGCTCCGGACAGATACATGATGCAGTTGTTGGTCGACAAAACGTTAAGCCACGATCTAGATTCATTGTTGCAGAAAGAACGAGAATTACGGCATGGGAATAAACAGTCGTGATAGTACCCGTTGAAGACATGCTCAAATTGAAAGGATTAAAATTCCCAGGAGGTTCCATGCAGATTGAGCATTGGGAAAACTGGCTATTGACTGACTGTACTGGCTCCGCACAATTGCCGTCCAACATAGTTCATCCCATCGCTTTATTTCATATTCCTATCCAGGGAGTGGGAACTTCTATCGCTGAACTCTTTGCTCTTGGTCAAGTAGAAGGGGCTGGGTCAGTAGGGCTAGAAGGGTACGATTGGGAATACTTCTCTCTGCTACATGAAGATGTTGAGTATTGCTTTGAAGGCGAAGTTATTGAGGTTGAGCGAATACAAACGAAATCAGGAGGAGTTTTTGATCGCTTTGTATTCTCAATTGAACTGAGCACTGCCGAAGGAGACCCTGTAGCCAAAGTTACGAACAGTTGGCGTTTTTGGAGAATAAGATGAGTGGCATAATTGACTACCTCGACTATGAAATCCCATCTTTAATTGTTGAGGGAGTAGATCCAAATAAGATGAAGACAATGGCTGCTATCCTGCGGGATCCTTATCCTGTGCATTGGGATAAGGACGCGAACGAAACCCTTGGCCTGGAAGGACGTGTCATAAATCAAGGTCCGCTTAACCTCTCATACATAGCAAACATGCTCATCGCTTGGCAAGGACCGTCATGTATAAAAAGATTACAAGCTCGCTTTTTAAAGCCAGTGCTCGATGGAGATACGGTAATTGCAGCTGGAAAGATTATCGAGATTATCGACCATGAGAAGGCTAGAGTTCGAGCAAGAGTATGGCTAAGTCGTGACAATGATATTGTTCTTGAAGGCGAGGCTGAGATCCAGTTATCATCCTAAATCTGCATTTGTCCGAGCCCCTCTCTTGTGTGAACAAGTGATGGGCAAATGCATGCAAATATTGTTAGCCCAGATTCGGTAGTGATTTTATATTCATGTTTTACAATTCCCCTCTGAGGGTCTGATTCTGACTTTCGTTTATCTATCAGGAGACTTTCAGCTTTGAAATTAACGTCCGGACGGAGTGGGTTGGGGAATGTGAAGTTTTCAAATCCCATTCCCGCTATCCAAGCAATATCTCCATTTATCTCGAGGTTTAGCTTGTTCCAGATTGCAAATGTGTAGGCACCGGATGCAATGATGCCGCCGAAAGGTGATTCCTTCGCTCTTTGAGGATCTACGTGAAAGTATTGATTATCATATTTGATAGAGAAGTCAATCAGTTCGCTTTGGGAAACGGAATACCATCTTGATTGAAATGTTTCTCCGATATTTAAGTCCTCAAAGCATCTCAATGGTGTGGCACCGCTTTCCATTTCAATGTTCCTTTGCGAAGAGAATTCCTTTTTCGGTCAATTCTTTGATAGTTGCGGGACTCTTTCCTAATAAACCATTGAGGATTTCAAAGTTATGTTCTCCCAAAGCTGCTGCCGTGTAGTTATCCTCCGGAAGTGGGTCAGAGCTCTTGAAGGGAAATCCAGGTATCTGGATCTCCCCCGCGAGAGGGTCAGTTACAGTTCGGACTGTGCCTCTTTCGAGGAAATGAGGATGGTTAAGTGCGTCTTGTGGAGCCAATGACGGTCCACATGGCACTCTGTGGGATTGAAGTTTTTGAATGACCTCCTCATCGCTTCCAAAAGACTGCATCCATGATTCAATGATTTCAGTTAAAGCCGCTCGATTATCCAGTCGCGCTGGATTACCAATAAATCGTTCGTCATCTTGAAGTTCAGGCTTACCCATGGCTTCGTAAAGATTTTGTATTTGTGCTTCAGCACATAGAATCACTATCCAACCCTTTGGACCTTTAAAAGAACCTGCTGGTGAAAGCATCTGGAATTCTGTTCCTTGTCGCATTGGCACGTACTCTCCATTTGTCATTGAGGAGGCATGGACAGGCATATCATGCATGTGAAATAGGGCATCTACCATTGAGATATCTAAATGCGTTCCCCTTCCGGTTCGTTCGCGATGAAATAATGCGTGACCTATCGCCGCGAAAGCATGGACTCCAGCATTAGTATCTCCCATTCCTATGCCTACGAACATTGGAGGCCTATCTGCTTCTCCTGTCATATGCATTATTCCTGCATAGCCTTGAGCAATTAGATCGAAACAAGGCAAACTTGAAAGGGGTCCTGTCTGACCGAAACCTGAAACTGATGCCATAATGATCCGAGGATTTCGTTGTGATAGTTCTTCGTAACCCAACCCCTTGCGATCAAGCACCCCAGGACTAAAATTCTCAACAACGATATCAACGTGTTCTGATAATTCAAGAATGACCTCTTTCCCTATCTCTGTATTGATGTCTAGGCATACACTCTTTTTCCCGCGATTCTGTTGAATGTGCGTGCCGGCTCTCTTGTTTATTCTTGGCCTATTCGAACGATTAGGGTCTCCATAGGGTGGCTGTTCAACCTTAATAATATTCGCACCAAGTTCAGTAAGTAAACGAGTGCAAGCTGGGCCCGCGAGGTACCTAGTTAAGTCAAGAACACTTACTCCTTGAAGCCAAGTATTAGAAGTATCCATGGAATTCCCCTTCACACTTTAATTTATCATGCATATTTTGCGCCACCATCAACAGGAATGATTGCTCCATTTATTTGAAAGGCTAGGTCGCTGACCAAAAAAGCAACGATATCGCCAATACTCTCTGGAGTTGAGAGTCGGCCAGTTAGATTTGGCATGAACTCTGAAGTAGCCCAACGCTCTATCTCAAACCAATCAGCCTCAATGCCTTTCTTTCTAGCGCTCTTCTGGAGCATTTCTTTGACTTCAGCAGTGGCTATCATTCCAGGATTTATGAGATTCACCGTGATACCTGTTTGATTAAGTTCACGAGCAAGACTTTTAACTATCGGTACCAAGGCAGCTTTCGATCCATAGTAGCCAGGCGAATGAGTGCCTGGATTTTCTATCCCAATAGTTCCCATAAATAATATTCGGCCCCACCCCCTATCCGACATGCCGCCAATAACTACTTGAGAGAGTTTGACACCCATCAAAACATTATGTTCCCACTCCTCTATCCAGGATTCTGTTGATTCCCAAGAAGACCTTCTTGGAGTTCCATAGTTATTTATGAGAATATCGATAGGTGGTAGAAGTGATTTAATCTCATCATGATCAAGGTCTAAAAGGTTAGCTTCTAAGCGCGTTACATTGATTTCTTTATTTGCAAGCTGCTCAAATACAAATTGGGTTTCATCTTCAAGAAACCCATGCACAATAACATGGGCGCCTTCAGCACCCAGTCTTTCAGCAATTCCAGCACCAGTGCCTCTGTAGCTTCCGGTTACTAAAGCAACTTTGCCATCAAGGTTGAGATTCATCTTGGGCGCGGTTCTCTGGGGAGGCCTAAAACTCTTTCACCAAGTATGTTTCTCATCACGTCTGATGTCCCTCCCTGAATAGTGTATGCAGGGGCATATGCAACACCCATTTGAAGTTGGTCTCCGGCTATTGCAGAGACTCCTAATATTGATGCTGCAAAGTTAGCCACCCGTTGCTCATGTTCGGTGCAGAAGCATTTTGTCGCAGCACTAAAGCCTGCTGGTGCTTGACCTAAAGCACCTTTATACACCAAGATTCTTCCTATTTGATAACCGGTCTCCAGTGATGCAATTTCTTGACGAACAAGGGGGTCTTCTTTGTTTGCTACTTCGCAGGCTCTCTCAAATAGCAACCAGTTTGACATCAGCCGATCAATGCCGCCTCGCTCATGTTCCAATTGAGACATCGTTTGCGAGAAAGCATTATTTTCTTCCCCAATCAAGTTCTCAACAGAGACTCGTACATCAGTGAAGAAAATTTCGCAAAAGTGCTTATTTCCGACTGCATCAACAATTGGTCGAACCTCAATTCCTTCCAAATCCATAGGAACAACAATTTCACTTAGGCCTTTATGTGGTGGTCCATCATTCAGAGTTCGGACAATTAAATAACAGTAATCTGAAATTGCAGCAATACTTGTCCAGATCTTTTGCCCATTGATGATATAAGAGTCCCCGTCTCTTCTGGCAAAAGTTTGAAGTGAGGCTAGATCTGACCCTGAATTAGGTTCACTCATACCGATACACCATGTACTTTCACCTTCAAGCATCGCAGGAAGAAATCTATTCCTCTGATTCTCGGTTCCATACGAATAGATTGCAGGTCCCATCTGTCGATCAGCGATCCAACTAGCTGATATTGGAGCGCCAGCTTTCATCATTTCTTCTGCGACAATTATTCGCTCTATCCCTGGCCTACCTCCTCCTCCATGTTCTAGAGGCCATGTCATACCAATCCAACCTTCGCTTGCTAGGACCTTAGAAAATTCCTTTGAGTATCCATTGATCCACGAATCATCGAAGCATCCAAATTCAAGTGCACCTTTTGTCGCGACGGACCGCGCATGCTCACGAAGTTCCATAAGGTGTGGTGGAAAAGAAAAATCAAAGGACATTTAGCTTCCTACTCCATATACGCTTCGAGCGGTCACCCAGAAAAGGTCATCCTTTTCACTTGCCGTAAAGGTTTGGACTATTTTTTGAAATGTGTTCCAAATAACTGAGTACGGAAGAGTCTGTCTGTCTACAGGGTAGTTCGATTCAAACATGCATTTCTCCGTTCCGAATGTTTCAATACACCACAATATCCGCTCATTCCAAACAGTTACCACTTCATCTGATGATGGAGGCTTAGGTCTAGACACCCAGTTTGTTCCGAAATAATTCTCCATACCTATTCCGCCTATTTTGAGGTACACATTCTCTAGTTTGGCAAGTTTCCGTAACTCCGATTTCCATATGTCCTGTACATTATCTTGTTTCTTTTTCCATCTTCCAAGGTTTAATGGCGCACCTAGGTGATTGATAATGATTCGGGTGTTTGGGGCTTCTTTCGCCAAGTCGTGCAGCTCATGCAATTGATCAAAATACATCCAAGCATCGAAGCTAAGGTTACGCGTACCGAGAGAGCGTACCCCATCAATAAATGTCTGATCTGTCATTAACCCCTCTGATGGCTTGCTGTGCGAAATAGGTATGTCAGCATCGCTACTCCAAGCAGTAGCATGCCTAATTCCTTTTAACATCTGCCCAGCCAGTTCTTGATGCGCTTCTATTAAATCGCTGACTTTATCCCCTAGAGAAAGATCAAGAAAGGCAACAATGCCAGAGATATTACAACCTTTGAGTTCTTTAGATCTAACCGATTCGTCAACGACAAATTCAGTTTCCCCTATAGAACGCAGTTCCTTTTGCGCTTCTTTTCGGTAATTCGCTAGGCATTCAACAAATACTGTGTCGGTAACTGTGTGGCCTCTACTCGTGTCTTCACTGAGTTCTTCTGCACGATATCTGCTTCCGCCACGCTCCCATAAGTGATGATGAGGGTCTATGATTCTCTGCTCCGAATCAACAGGTGGTTCCTGCCCACTGTTGATCCATTCCAGTCGATCAAGATTCATTTTTGCTCAATCTAGAAAGCATTAATGTACCGTAGCCCAAGTTAGCTAATTGATGTGTACAAGCAATGGGATTGCGTAACACACTCAAGGTCAATAGAGTGAGCAAATGAGTGGTTTTATTGACGTGCATGGTCATGTTGTTTTAGAGGAAAGTATGGGCGCAGCTGGACCGGTATGCGGACCGGAACTTGGGTATTACCCCGATGGAACCACATTCTTTCGGGTTGGAGATTGGCGTTTAGATGGAGTGCCCTATAAAGAGTCTCTTTTCATGCAAGCTAAACTGAGACTTGAAGCGATGGACGAAGCTGGGATTTCTTTACAGGCCTTATCGCCCAATCCGTTAACTTATCTTCATTGGATAGATGAGAAAGACGCTGCCAACTACTGCAGAATTCACAATGAGGCTATGGCTTCACTTGTGTCTGACCATGAAGACCGATTTTTGGGATTTGCTTCACTACCGATGCAAAATATTGATATGGCGATTAACGAGCTGGAGTATTCGGTTAAAGAATTAAATTTGATAGGAGGATACATCGGCACTGATTTTGGCACTGACTTTGATGACCCCAGAATGAATGAATTCTATGCGGCGTGTTGTGAATTTAATGTCCCCCTATTTCTTCATCCCGCTCCTTCTGGCCTTGATGGGCCTCTTCGGGATCCTAGAATGCGGAAATACGACTTAGACCTAGTCATCGAGTTCTCATATGAGGAATTGGTGGCAACATCTATGATCATTTTTGGTGGTGTTACCAAACGATTCCCTAGTCTTGATATTTGCATATCGCATGGAGGGGGCTCAACTATGCTTCACAGAAGCAAGCTTAGGCTTCTCGCTGAACGGCGCCCTTCATCTCCTGAGTGGATTCGCGAACCAGGCGAATTTGACAAGGAACTAGATAATCTATGGTTTGATTGTCATGTATCTGGACAAATGGAATTTGATTTTGCTATGTCCCAATTAAATACAGACCGCTTGGTTTTCGGAACAAATTTCGGCGGATGGGATTCAGGGGCTGCGCATTACCCCTCGGAAATGATTGAGAAATTAAATACCAATGCGAAGACTTTGCTTCGTCTAGATGCTGCTACCTGAGACTACTATTCGTAGGTAACGCCTAAGCCCAATCCGCCATCAATTGTGAGAACGTTCCCAGTCGCCCAGTTCGCATTCACTAAATACTCAAAGGCTTCCGCGACTTCAGCTGATGTGCCAGGTCTCCCAAGTGCATGGAGGTTCCCCATATCTGCAAGCCGTTTATCAGACTCTTCTTGTGATGAAAGCCCGGCTCGTACATTAATTTCTGTGGGCACTCCGCCGGGACGTACACAACCCACCCTTATTTCGTCTTTACCCAATTCGGCAGCCAAAACTCCTGTCAAAGCTTCAAGAGCTCCTTTGGTAGCAGCATAAGGTGATGCATTTGGGAATGCTCTCTGCGTATGAACTGAACCTACAAAAACTACACACCCCTTCGATTCTTTAAGGTGCTCAAATGCTTCCTTAACAAGCATCATCCCCCCTATAACATTTGAGTGAAAGACTTCAATAAGCTTCTGCTCTTCAAATTCGGCAACATCACATCGATACATGTTTCCTGCATTACTGATTAGTGCATCAAGTTTCCCTCCATAAACTACCGCTTTTTCAATCATTGCTTTTCTGTGTTCGTCGTCTGTTACATCTCCAGTGAAATATGTGATATCGCCACTTATCGCATTGCAGGTCTCCTGCAATTTCGCCTCCCTACGACCCGTTATCACGACCTTCGCTCCTCGTTGAACAAAATGTTGAGCGACTCCTCTTCCGATACCTGATCCCCCTCCGGTGATCAGAACTGATTTGCCATTTAATGTAGCCATTATCTTTAGCCTCCGTTGATGATTATGTAGTTGTTTGGGTCGTTAATATTGATAGTTGATGCACAGCCGCAATCAGTTCCTAGTGCGTTGTGGTCAAAGTAAATAGCTTGTTCAAGGTCAGTCATCGCTTTAACACTTTCTCTTACTTCTTGCTCATTTCGCAAACCCGACCTTATATCTCGTAATTTCCGGAGATTATTGATCTGACTTTCATCCTCAAGCCGATCCCAATCTGCTACAGCATGAATTTGAGGAAAATAATTACTGTCGCGCCCAAATTGAAATACAAATCGGTCAAGAACTAACTGCCTTCTCGTGATATCTTCTGGACTGAAATTATGTCTTCGTAAACGTTTATCCCATTCCATTGATAGATGCATCTTTTAAGCTAGAGGTCTCAAACTGAATAGTGTTAGTAATTTCAGCTAGTACTTGTTGCGATTTCCTTTTCAATACGCTCCTTCAATTCATACTTCAAGATCTTTGTTGCACCCATTGGCCACTCTTGTATGAACCTAATATGCTTAGGGACTTTGAAGGAGGCAATTTCTCCTTTGCAAAATTTTATTATTTCCGCTTCTGTGGCTTCCTCGCCGGGTTTCAATTCCACGAATGCTACTGGTACTTCGCCATATTTTTCATCTTGTAGCCCGACAACAGCGCTAAGTTTAATCTTTGGATGGGTCGCCAAGTACCCCTCAATCTCAACAGATGCGACGTTCTCTCCTCCCACTTTCAGCATGTCTTTCAACCTGCCAAGGAAAGCTACTCTTCCATGCTTATCGATTGAGCCTAGGTCCCCACTAAAAAACCACCCTTCGGTATCAAAAGATTCCCCTGTCTTTTCGACATCATTGTGATAGCCAGAGAACACACCGACTCCCCTAGCGACTATTTCGCCTTTCTGATCGGGTCCTAGTAGCTCTCGAGTCTCTGGGTGGCGGATTTGGACTTCATTACCTGGAAGAGCTTTGCCAGACGATTCTGACCGTCCAGCGAGGTCATCTGACCTATCACTCATCACAACTGATCCACCCATTTCAGTCATCCCATACGCTGTGATCTGAACCGTATAGGGCATTAGTTTTTGCATCGAAACTAATTGCTCTGCTGGACCCACATTAAATATCGTCCGCACTGATCTGAAATCTTCTTCAGTGTATTCTTTCAGGTTCAAAAGATCTAAGGTTAGTTGACCAAAGGCTGGGAACATGACGTCAGGTTGATGTTCTTTTATCATCGCAAGTCCTAGCCTAGGGTCAAAATGATCCATAGATATGAAGGTCCCTTGCACAGAAAGAGTCCCGCAAAATGGCTGCGTGAATGCAGTATGGAACATCGGGAGAGGCCCCCAAACAACATCATTGGTTTGGAGGCAAAGCCTATCTCTTCCTCCAACTATTCCTGCATGTAAAAGCACGGTATGAGTCAATGGGCAACCTTTGGGCATTGCAGTAGTGCCGGAGGTATAGAACATTATTGCAAGATCGCTTGGCTCGATATTATCGGCAGTTGAAAGTATTTCTTGTTCGTTTATATCATGTCCTTTATTTAAGAAATACTGTTCACTTTGGAAACCTACTCGTTCCTTTTCACCAAACAGCACTATCCGCTCGAGGTCCGGATAGTCCTCCAACTCAAGTGCTTTTTTTGAGTCAGCTAAGTCCTGTATTCCAGGAATAGCCTTGCTTAAAAGCTCGGCGTAATTTGTGAATTCGTCTGCTTTGTCGCTGGTAAGAATAATCTTGATTCCAGAATCTTTAGTTACATGCGATATTTCGCGTGATTTAAATCGCCCATTGTAGAGAACGGGCAATGCTCCAAGTAGGGACACAGCAAAAAGTGCCTCCACGTAACGGACGCTATTGGCCATTAATATTCCTACTGGGTCTCCTTTGGCAATCCCAAAGCATTTTAGAGACTTAGCTATATTGAGAGCCTCTCTGAAAATCTCATCGTATGTACTTGACTCCTTTGGAAGCACTAGGCACAGCCGGTTAGGGTCGTCTTTCGCACCTTCTATTAAAAGTTGAGGAAAAGTTTTCTGTACTGAATTAGTCATCGATGACGGGAACTTTCATTTCGTTGCTTGGTATGTAACTATCTAGCCGCTCAGGATTAGGTGTACACTCAAAATTTTGAGTAGCTATCTTTCTTCCTGCAACGCGCCCTAGGGTTAATGCTGGCGTTATCCTCATTCCTCCCATTCCAATCACCGGCCCCAGCCCGCCGCTGCAATCGCCAACAGCAAACAATTTCGGAATCGGTTCTCCATAGACATTTAAAACTTGTAAGTCGGCGTTAACTCGGAATCCTCCTGCTGGGAAATTTATACCTGTGATCATTTTTGAGGCATAGTAAGGAGGTTCCAGAATTCCTCTTCTGCCGGCAGGAAGAATAACCCTTCCAAATTCTGGGTCCCTTTCTTTTGAAGAAGAAAGAAAATCATTCCATCGAGCAATTTCTGAATCTAGTCCTTTAGGGTCAGACCCTATTATTTCTGCAAGTTCCATCAATGAGTTAGCGGTCGATGGAGTTTCTGGCATCTCATTAATGAGTTGCATTTTTTTCATATAGGTATGATTGTCGTAAATGTAATGTGCTGACCTACCTGGTTGATTATTTAATTCTTTGACTCTGTAGTCATAAGGCCCTGCTTCATCATGAAATCGGCTACCGAGGGCATTTACCGCTATTGAATCTTCGACAAGCGCAGAGCCGACCATGATTAGTGGCGGAATCATAGTCATATTAATTAACTCTCCCCCAACCTCTTGCCCCATAATATGTCCATCCCCGACATCATATTGAGTTCCTAAATAAGGGGTTGATGCCATATTCTCTGGTTGATATTTTTTTCTTAATGATGAATTTGCTTGGTACCCACCCGCTGCTAAGACCACTCCCAAATTTGCTCGAAAAGTTTCGTTCTCAGCTTGAACGCCTACTATCACACTCTTATCGACTAATAGCCTTCTTGCCCTGGTGGATGTTCGAATATCAACATCGTTTTTTTCTAAAACATCGGAGAAAACTTTTGTGAACATACTCGTGTCTGTCACGTCAACCATTCTATTTACAGAGTGTTGGAGTGGTCTGGGTAGAAACCTGTTGAACTCAAACCCTAGATCTATCAACCAGTCATAAGTGCTAGCAGACTCTTGAGCGAACACTTTTGCGAGTTCTGCATCAAACTCAATGCCATAATTCTCTTTTTGGCGATTAATTTCTTCAACCATGTCTGCATAGAAAATTTCAGCGCTATCTTCAAAACCCGCTTTATCTTGCATCGCAAAGCCTTGAAAAGCGAGGTAGCCAGTTGATCGTGCCGCGTTGCCACCTATTAATGTATCAGCCTCAAGAAGCAGGACAGAAGCTCCGTTTTTTGATGCCTCAAGAGCAGTTGCGACACCGGCTGGCCCGCCTCCTATAACAACAATGTCGGCAGTATTTTTCAACTCTCCATTCCCCCAGGTTCCATGGCGGAAGGAAAATCGCCACCGGCCATCCAGTTATCAAAAGCTGGCTTACGTGCTATGTCTACTAATTCAATCCTCAAGCCGGTGTTTCGAAGTGTGTGGTAAGTAAAGCCGAATGGGCCATCAGTATCGGGGTTATAGTATGTTGATTCCCACATGTAGCCAGAATTAGTAAGACGTG
The DNA here is from genome assembly GCA_913046155.1 of uncultured Candidatus Nemicrothrix sp. Lineage (GTDB taxonomy): Bacteria > Actinomycetota > Acidimicrobiia > Acidimicrobiales > UBA8592 > UBA8592. The sequence goes on from CAJWRY010000001.1 coordinate 15,585, forward strand.
CATGGTCCTCTTGAAGGTTTTTAGTCCAAAAACCTAAGTGGTGAATCCCCAAATCTGCTTGGCCCCAGACGGTACCGGGAGCAACCCGAATTATTTCATAATGTGGTGGCCCTGTTGTTGAGTACACCACTTTCATATCTGCGGTCACAATCCCATTGGGCTGCTCGCAGACAATTTCAAATTCGGTTACATTTGCCCATTCAATTCCTAAATTTGATGAAAGTTCATCAAGCGCCCCATCAAAATCACTTACTACAAGACCGAAATGATAAAAACCAGATAATGGAAACATGTTAAACCCCGTTTGATGTCCAACCACCATCAGCAAAAACAGTGGTACCTGTTATATAACTAGATTCAGCGGATAAAAGAAACTTAGCGACGGAAGCAATTTCGTTTGGCTCCCCAACTCTCCCTAACGGAACTCGCCCTTCCAACCAAGAAACTTGTTCAGGGTCGTTGAGTCTCTCTGCGGTCATTGGAGTTCGTATTGCGCCTGGCCCTATTGCATTAACCCGTATTCCCATCGGAGCGCCCTCTATCGCTGCAGCTTTGGTGAGTGCAGAGATTGCTCCCTTGCTTGCTACATAGTGGGCCTGCCCGGGAACTGCAATTAACGCGTTGACAGAGGAAATATTCACTATCGAAGCTTCTGTACCAGCTTCATGATTTTGAAACAAAGATCTTATTCCAAGCCATGTGCCGGTAACATTAACCTTCAAGTGTTGCTCAAAGGTGGCCATCGAAGTTTCCATTATCGTGCCTCTGGTTCTGATACCTGCACAATTCACCAAGCCTTGAACAGGACCGACCTGTTCAAAGAGATCGGTCCATGCTACTTCATCGGTAACGTCTAGTTCTTTGGCGTTATTGTTTTCTTGCAAGTCAACACTGATGACCTCAAACGCCTCGGATGCTAAATAATCACTGACTTCTTTACCGATACCCGAAGCTCCGCCTGTGACAATAACTTTCATTGACTTTTCTCCTTGCTTTTGATCAGGTCTTTAAGTTCTCCTTTGGCAACTTTACCACCAGACGAAATCGGAAGACTTTCTAGCACATTCAGCGTTTCTGGCCACCATTCAATTGAGACACCCTGTGCCCTAAGGAAGTGTCGTAATTCCTCAAGCGTTAGGTGCTCTCCCGCATGAAGCTGCACATAAGCAGCCGCTATTTCCCCGAGCTTTAGATCAGCCTTTGGCACAACAGCAACCAACGATACTTTTGGATGCAACTCTACTTCCCTTTCAATGGCGACTGCAGATATATTTTTGCCACCGCGGATTATAATGTCCGACACTCTACCTGTTACTTTGAGCCAACCTTCAGAGTTAACTTCAACCAAGTCGCCCATTAGGAACCAACCATCATCTGTTATGAGCTCACGATTGGCATCCTTATCACTCCAATAACCTAAGGATAGGGCAGGGCCTTTACATGCCGGCTGCCCTTCCCCTACATCTGCTATTCGCTGGCCAGTTGTAGGATCATAAAGGCGGACCTGCATTTCAGGAATTACCATCCCAGCAGATGTATAACGTTTGTTGGCGGGATCCCGAATCGTAGTTCCACTGAGAGTCCCCGTTTCGTTTGAACCATAGAAATTCAATACACGACACCCAGACTTCTCCTCAAGTTCCTGCGCTCGGACGGGTGAAATTGACTCGCCTCCCGTGAAAATAACTCTTAGCGATGAAATATCAATATTTGAACTAGCATCAAGAATCATGACAAATTGTGACGAGACTGCACAAAGTACAGTCACCTGATGCTTCTCTATCTGTTTAGCAGCTTCCTGTGCGTCAAAGCGCTCTTGCAACAAACATGGAACTCCTAAGAGTGTTGGGGTGATATGCGCTGTCCACAACCCAAAGCCAAAGGGGGCCGGAACTACGCTCATCCAAATCTCGTCTTTGTTGAGGTTCCCGAAATCAACGGCTTTTTTATGAAAATAGAACCATCGGTTTAGAGTTTGCATCACGCACTTTGGCAATCCAGTGGTTCCCGAAGTGGAATTCAAGAACCAAAGGTCAGATGGCCCAATAGCATTACCTTGGCATGTTTCAAAACTACCGGCGTCGAGTTCATTAAATTCACCCTCGACAGATACATAGTCAATTCCTAAGTGTTCTGAAATATCATCTACCGTTCCTAGCAGATTATTTAGCTTGGACAATAATAAAGAAGCACCTGTTACATCTGAAAGATATTTCAGTTCTTGTAACCCTGCTTTCCACCCTGCTCCGACTGCGACAACCCCCGCTATCTCACAGGCGAGATAACATACATGAACATCTGCATTATCGGGAAGCCAAACAAGAACTCTATCACCCAATGCTGACTCTCTTCTGATCAATTGGGCTAGATATCTAGCACTCTGATAATACTGTTCCCAAGAGATCTGATCTTCTCCATTTTGATACGCAACTCCGGAGGGATTTCTTTGTGCATTTTCTTCAACGAAATCGGCGAGTCCTTTCGACTCCTCCCACCATCCCTCTTTGACGTATCTTTTGATCTCGGCTTCGCCTGCCCTATATTTCATTCTAATTCACCCAGAAAAGCATGTTTAATCATCACCGTTCGCATTTAGAACGTCAGGCTTTAAAAATCGTCTATAGAGTAAATAACTCTCACACTCGAGATATGAAAAAGTTAGTTTATTTGATTTCAAGATTTCCGCCCTTGCGTTTAACTGTTCGTTGAGTTTGAGTTAAGTACACGCCACCGACGAGAATAATTCCTCCCAATATGGATATTATGCTTGGGAAGATACCCATAACTAACCACGACCAGAGCAGCGCAGATATGGGTACGGCGTAGTTATACGACATCGTTTTGTTCGCCTCAAGTCGTTGAAGAGCCCAATACCAGAGGTAGTATGCCAAGACGGTTCCGCCTATCGCAGTGTAAATCATCCAACCCCATTGCGAACCTGAGAACTCACTGAGACTGTTCCCCGCTGATTTATAGAATGGAATCATCACAAATGAGCCGATGATTAAACAAATTCCTATTGTGCTGAAGGGATCCAAATCTCCAAATTCTCGCTTATACAGAACGTTAAAAATAGCCCATGTGAAGGGTGCTATTAGGCAAAGAGCAGCCCCCCATGGATTGTCAACAGACAGTGCCCCTGAACCCGATCCAAAAGTGATGACTATTGCTGCCCCGAAAAAAGCTATGGCGAAGCCGGCTATTTGGATCTTTCTGAGTTTTTCTCGCAATATCCACCCTGATAAAACAGCAGCCCAAGCTGGTGATGTGGTGACAAGAACGGACGCTAATGAAGGTGACAGGTAGTTCTGTGAATGGATCGCCGGAAGTTGGGAGCCCGGGATTCCAATTGCAGCTAAGAGAATTAATCGGCCAAATTTTTCTCGCGGGATTTTTGGTCTAGATTTTTTCATCAAAGCAAAAACGATGAGGAAAGATATTGATACTAAAACAAATCTTATAGTTATGATTTCAGTCGCTGAAACAGTCGGCAGTAGATACGCATAGGCAACAAACATCCCACCCCATAGCGCCACGGAAGAAATCAATGCCAGATGAATTTTTTGAAATTCTGTCAAAGTATTTGTCATTTCTCGATGATTTCTACTCGTACAAACTCCTATGAGTTTTACAATAAAGCAAAAGATTAATAGATTTTCTGAATAGCTGTTTAAGCAGGAGGAACAAATGGAAGATATTCTCGTAGAGAGAAAGGGAGACGTACTCTGGATTACACTTAATCGTCCAGAGAGACTCAACTCGTATGGAAGGCAAACTATCGATGAGATAGTTCTTTCTTTGAGAGAAAATATGGATGCGCGGGTGGGAGTAATCACAGGAAATGGTCGCGCTTTCTGTGCAGGTGGCTACCTTGGAAACCTAGCCGAAGCCGATTTCTGGAATGTTCGCACAATGTTCGTAGGAAGCTTAGAACTCTTTGACGCTATAAGGAATGCACCATTTCCAATTATTGCAGCTGTAAACGGAGGTGCATTTGGAGGTGGAAATGAGCTTGTCGTTATGTGTGATTTAGCCATAGCAGCTGAAAGTGCTCAACTAGGACAAACTGGAGTCAAAGTAGGAAGTGCTCCCGTGCTGGGAGGAACAAACCTTCTGGCCATGACTGTTGGTGAGAAACGAGCCAAGGAAGTATCATTTTTATGCAGAAAATATTCAGCTGAAGAGGCATATGAGCTTGGTTGGATTAATAAGGTTGTTCCCGATGAAATGCTCCATGAGGAAGTTGAGAGATGGTGCGAAGAAATAATCCAAATGAGCCCACGGTACCTTGAAGTTGCTAAAGCTAGTTCAAACGTTATGTACCATCAGATGAGAGACAATATGGTGAATAGCCTTGGTGCTCTCATACAAGCCATAGGATCACCGGACATGCTTGAGGGAGCAAACGCTTTTATGGAAAAGCGAAAACCTCAATTCCCCCCACGAAGTGGACCGGGAAACAAAAGCAATGACTAGATTCTACGACGAGTATATTCCCAGCTTTCAAGATAGATCAGATTGGAATTCTCCTACTGTATTGAGACACCATGCTGAAGAGCGACCGAACTCTGTATACCTAAATGTTCCATGGGCTAATGAATCATACTCATACGCTGAAACCCTAGATATTTCAGAACGTGTAGCATCGGGGATGCTTTCGACGGGCGCTTCCTCCGGAGACCGTGTCCTAATCATGATTCCAAATTGCTCTGCTTATATTTTTACTTGGTTAGGAAGTTCCTTAGCTGGTCTAGTTGAAGTTCCGATTAATACTGCTTACAAAGGTGCGTTTCTATCTCATCAAACTTCAACAACCTCACCAAAAATAGCGGTTATTGCTCCAGAGTACATTCCACGCATATTAGATGTTTATGAGTCTTTTGAATCTGTTGAACTTTTTATTTTGGTTGGCAAGGATAATGACACAAACGCTGACATAAATACGTTAAAGAACTCGGGTAAGCAGGTAATCAATTGGGAGGACCTTCTAAGGTTTGAGAAAGTTGACCTTCCAATAGTCAATTATTCAGACTTAGGCTCTATTTTTTTTACTTCCGGAACAACTGGTCTATCAAAGGGTGTGATGATGCCTCATGCGCACATGTATTTGTTCGCTGACGAAACGGTTTCTTTAACTCGCTTAACCGCGTCAGATACGTATATGTCATGCGGTCCACTCTTCCATGGAAATTCGCAATTTCTTGCTGCTTATCCGGCCCTGATAGCAGGAGCTCAATATGTTTTGCAGAAAAGATTCAGTGCGTCTGAATGGATAAATCAAATAAGAGATTCAAAAGCAACTGTCACTAACTTCATAGGCGTGATGATGGACTTTGTTTGGCAACAGGAACCTCAACCAGATGATTTAGATAACGATCTGCGATGCGTTTTCGCAGCTCCAACGGCAAGTTCGATTTTAGAGGAATACAAATCACGTTTCGGGATTGAGGCATTTGTTGAGGTCTTTGGACTCACAGAAACCTGCATGCCCATACTTACGCCATACGGCGAAGTCCGCCCGGCTGGTGCTGCAGGCTTGCTTAATAAAGATTGGTTTGATATTCGCCTTGTTGACCCTGAAACAGACGAAGAGGTTGAGGTTGGATCTGTCGGGGAATTATTGGTTAGACCTAAATTCCCCTGGACCACATGTCAGGGCTACTTCAACATGCCTGATAAGACATGCGATGCATTCCGTAACCTTTGGTTTCATACGGGCGACGGCCTAAAGAGAGATAACGATGGATGGTATTACTTTGTTGACAGGTTGAAAGACGCACTTCGCAGACGTGGAGAGAACATAAGCTCCTTTGAGATTGAACAAGCTTTAATAAGTCACGAATTAATTGAAGAGGTAGCTGCTATAGGTGTACCAGCTGACCAAGAGGCTGGAGAAGACGAGGTAATGGTATTCGTTGTTCCTTCCCCTGGAAAGGTGATCTCGGCAGAAGCAGTTTGGGAGTATTCCGAAAAACAGCTCCCAGACTTCGCCATACCCAGATACGTACAGATTGTTAAATCACTTCCTAAAACACCATCGGAAAAAGTTCGGAAGATAGAGTTACGCGAAATCGGTGTTACAAATGAAACAAACGACCGCGGGCCCCAAAAGAGAAGGACACGAAGTGGAAAATGAACAAGATAAACAAACAGTAGTTTTCACAGATGAAATTTCAGGCCGAAATGTCGTAGCGATGGACTCTGCTTATGACGTCGACCAAAGAAATACCGGAGCAGACGTTTGCGTGAACGCTTCATATTGTGGAGTACTACCTGCGCGATTTATTTCAGATCACGCTCCCCGCGCTGCAATTGGAATGGATTGTGCAGTGGGGCCTGAAGGTTCTGCCATAGCCGGACTATGGTTTCTTGAGGCTTTGAATATACCTGCCGCTGTAGCCGATGTTATGACTGCACATCTTGGTAACGGTGTCCACTTATACGAGCATGGTGTCATTAGTTTCAGCAACCAACTGGCGAAAGATTGCGGAGTTAAGAAAGGTATGTCAGTTAAGGAAGCCGCTCTGTTGTTATTAACAATAGACACAGCGAACATGAGCTCTGCAGAAACCACAAATAGGACAATCATGCAAACATCATCTGATGGTCGTCATGTAGTTGCTACTGATTCAATTGCTTTCGCTACAGAGGAGGATAGCGAGCGTAACGTTCTTGTTACAGCTGGGCATACAGGCCGCTCAGCAGTGCCCTACTTGCTGAAAAGCAAACCTTGGGGATTTATATGCAGCGACGGTGGACGCGGAATGGATGACTCGGGTATTGCAGGGTTAATAATCGTCGAAGAGTTTGGATTGGCAGGCGCAACAGTCGATGCAAAACTTGCACGAATGGGAAGCGGATTATCCCATTACCATGATGGGGTTATTTCTGCAGTCAACTCTCATGCTCAAACAAGAGGAGTTGAGGTAGGAATGAGCGCATCGGAGGCCTCAAGTATTCTTTTGCAAAAGGCCCAAATGTAGGAGAACTTACAAACGGGTAAAAAAGTGCAATTAATAGTTGACCGTATCAATTAGTAGAACTTTAATGGACCGTACAACTATTACGAGCCGCTGAAAGCTTGCTCGTGCTTAAGAGGGGAAATTATGAAAAGTAAACTATGGAAGTTGCTTGCAATTTTTGCTGTCTTAGGGCTAGTTGCAGTTGGCTGTGGAGATGATGATGACTCTGCAAGCAGTTCTGCAAGTGAAAGCTCAAGCAGTGAAAGCTCAAGCAGTGAAGCCTCAAGTAGTAGCAGTGAAGCTTCTAGCAGCGAAGCAGCTGAAGAAGAATGCGAACTAGCTCGAGGTGTAACGGAAGACAAAATACTATTTGGCTCTTCTCAACCAATGACCGGTAACCTAGCTGCCTTGGGAGAACAAGCTGTTCTCGCCATGGAAGTAACCCGAGATAGAATTAACGAGGGTGGCGGCATAAATGGAAGAATGATTGAATTCATTGTCCAAGATGACGCCTATAACCCAGAGAAAACAGTTGCTAACGCACAATACTTTATTGAGCAGGAAAATGTTTTCGCCATCTGGGCAAGCATTGGCTCAGCAACATTAAAAGCTGCTCTACCTCTACATGATGAGTCCAACACACCATCATTGTTCCCGTGGGCACAAGATTTGAGCTTCTATGATGTTAACAATCACCCACTGTTCTTCTCAGTTAACCCACCGGCTTATGCCCAGACAAAAGGGTTTGGAAATTACCTAGTTGAGAACTTTGGAACTGATGGAATTAAAGTCGGATTAATGACAATTAACTCCGTTGACGGTGAGCAAACTGTTCAAGGATACAAAGACAGTAGCGGTGGAGACCTCCTTGTTGACGAACAAACATGGGAGCGCGATTCAACCACATACGGTCCGCAAATTCTCTCATTCATTGACTCAGGAGTAACAGATGTTTACGTTGGAACTGGTGATACTCAATTCGCTCAATTCCTTCTAGAAGCAGACCAACTTGGTTTAGATGCTCGATTCTGGGGCTCAACAGGAACAATTTCTGCGAACACAATTGAACTCGCAGGTGACCTATCCGAAGGTGCATACGGTGTTAACGTAATATCCTCAGCCACAGGTGACAAGCCTGGCCTGAATGCATATCGTGAAGCAATGTTCGCTGCAGGAGCAGAAGAAGCACAAATCAGCACTGCTAGCTTGCTCGCATACACTGGAGGTTTAGTCCTCGAAGAAATGCTAACACGAGCCGGTGAGTGCCTAACTGTTGAAAGCTTTGTTGCTGCTGGTGAAAGTATCAAAGACTTTGATACAGGTGGAATTATGCGTCCGCTCAACTTCTCAGCTGAGAACCATCTTGGAAACAACGATGTGATCATTTTGCAAGTACAAAATGGAGCATGGGAAGAATTAGTAGTAGGCCAAGAATAACTGCTGCTAACAATTAACTAATGACGGTTTGGGGCCCAGCTAGGGCCCCAAACTAGTCAGAATTCCAACGTCGGGAGAACGATGGTTGAATATATCCAAATCGCTTGGCAGGGTCTTGTATCAGGTTTTGCATACGCACTAATCGGTCTTGCCCTTGTCATGGTTTACAAGACAGCCCGTATTCTTAATTTCGCAGCCGGAACAATGGCTGGAATCTCAGGGTTCCTTGCCCACTGGTGGGCCGCCGAACAAGATATGCCTTTTGGCGTTGCAATTCTATTTGCAATGATAATGACAGGCGCAGGTACTTACGTAGTTGAAAGATTAACCGTAAGACCCTTGGTAAAACTAGGCGATTTTCTCCCAATCGTTATCATGACTTTAGGAGTCGAAGAATTTCTAGCAAACGTGTCACTATTGTGGTGGGGCGGAACCGCAAGGCGATACCGCGTACCTGGTGACATCGATCGAATTAACTGGCTGATTGGTGACTTTCGTCTAAATGCATGGCATTTAGTAGTCGCAATAACAACTTTCGTTACCCTGTCTATTGTCGGTTATATAATTAACCAAACCGAACTAGGCTTAGGCATGAAAGCATTCGCCGAAGATCAGGATGCGGCGAAACTTATGGGCATCAAGGAATCGACCGTTTCAATTTGGACATGGGTATTATCAGCATTAGTTGGCGGAGTAACAGGAATCGTCTTTGCGCCTGTACTCTTCCTTCAGCAGGACTATATGAACATTATCTTCATCAAAGGATTCGTTGCTGCAATCCTCGGCGGATTCTTAAGCCTCTCTGGGGGAGTAGCTGGCGGGCTTCTTCTTGGCGAACTTGAGGCATTTACCATTAAGTGGGCCCCGAGAGAGTTTGCAGCCGCTTTACCAGTTGTAATTGTATTTATAGTTCTTCTCATTAGACCTCATGGTTTATTCACTAGAGAGAAAGGACACGAACGGGTATGAGTGACCTTACAGATAATTCAACTACTGCTCTCGAAAGGGCAAAAATACCTCTTCCAAAATTCCTAAAGAAAAATCACTATTTTGGCTTTCTTGGAATCTTACTTGTTTACCTACTAGCAGGAACTTACTCGGAATATTCACAAACAATCATGAACACAATAATCTTTGCGATTATTGGGGCAAGCCTTATTGTTGTCTTCGGCATGGCAGGTCAATTGACACTCGGACATACGATCTTCGTTGCAGCAGGTGTCTTTCTTTCAGCGAATATAACTACTGTCTGGACCAGAGGACTCGAAACTGAAATCCCTATAGCATTCGGTGTCGCATTTCTTTTAGGGCTTATAGTTGGATTCCCGAGTTTGCGCGTGAATGAATTGTATTTGGCTCTTGCCACCTTTGCGGTTGCATTCGTTGGCGTACAAGTGTTGTTTGAGTGGAAGCAGTTTTCAGGTGGAGGTTCAGGAAAACCAGTAGGGAAACTTGAACTTTTTGGCTATGAGTTCTCAAGAGGGCCAACACTCGTGCGAATAGCCCTCATCTTGATGCTAATCACATTCTGGGTAGTTGGTAATTATCAGGATGGTCGGACTGGCAGGTCATGGAATGCGCTGAGAACAAGTGAAACCGCAGCTCGTGCTGCTGGGTTACCTGTTGCTTGGCTCAAAATTCTGTGTTTCGGAATAGGTGGCGGCCTTGCCGCTATCGGCGGCGTCCTCTACGCACACACATTAAGATACGCAATTCCAGAAAACTACGGAGTTGCTCTCTCAATCATAGTGGTTCTTGCGCTAATCATTGGTGGGAAACATAGGCTCATGGGAGCGGTACTTGGAGCTGTCTTCGTTAAATGGCTTCCAGAATTATCACGTGATGTACAAGAGTATGAAGGTCTAATCTATGGTGGAACTCTTATTATCCTGACCTTGATAGCCCCAGATGGACTAGTCGGCATGTTTGAGTGGCTCGGAGAAAGAATCAAAAACCTAAAGGGTGATCCACAGGCTGAAAGGTTCTCTTCTGTAGCTAAGGAAACTTCACCGTTAGAATCTCAGTTCTTAGCTCCCCTATCATCCTCTGATCCAAAGGGAAGTTTGATCGTCCGTGATGCAGCTGTTGCATTTGGTGGTGTAAAGGCTGTTGACGGGGTTTCATTTGAAATACCTGCGGGAGGGGTTACCGGCCTAATCGGCTCTAATGGCGCAGGCAAAACAACTCTTTTCAATGCAATAACAGGACATGTTAAGGGGGCGACTGGACAATTCATTCTAGATGGTGAAGAAATCTCTCAGAAGCCCATTCACAATAGGGCTTTGTCAGGACTTGGTCGAACCTTCCAAAACCTAAACCTTCATGACGATCTCAATGTTCTGGAACATGCTTTATTGGGGCTCGACAGGAATATGAAATACGGCCGGATTGCAGAATCTTTCCGAATGCCATGGGTACTTCGAGAAGAGAAGAAAGCACATTACGTTGCTGCAGAACTTCTGGATCATATGGACCTCTTAGAGTACTGGAATGAAAAGGTTGAAGACCTCCCCTATGGACTTCAAAAGAGAGTAGACGTCGTTCGAGCTCTAGCTACGAACCCCTCAATTCTCCTCTTGGATGAACCTGCAGCAGGGCTACCAACTGCTGAAGCTCTAGAAATGATGAAAAAGGTGCAAGAGTATGCAAATCATATTTCTGCCGGAGTCTTGATAATCGAACACAATGTTGAACTAGTCGCCGACGTTAGCGACAGGATTATTGTGTTAGATGCGGGAAAAACAATAGCCGATGGTACTCCAGAGGAAGTAACAAGGAATGAGCAAGTAATCGCTGCTTATTTAGGAACATAATATGAGTGGATTAATTATAAAGGATTTAAAAGTTGGGTATGGCCGAAATGAAGTCATCCACGGAGTTGACATCAGGGTAAATTCAGGTGAGAAGGTCGCTCTACTTGGCGCTAACGGTGCAGGAAAGTCGACGGTACTCAAAACCATCTCTGGCCTTTTGACCCCAACAGAAGGAACAATAACATTCAACGGAGACGAAATCGGTGGAGCAAATCCTGCGGCACTTGTTGACATGGGCGTCATACAGGTGCCTGAAGGACGTAGAGTATTCCCTGGGCTGAACGTTGAGGACAATTTAAAGGTAGCCAATTACGGAAAGTCTCCAGATCTTTTTGAAGAGGGACTTGAGACTGTTTACAATAAGTTCCCCATTCTTCAAGAAAGAAGGAAGCAAGCAGCTGGCCTACTAAGTGGCGGACAACAACAAATGCTTTCACTGAGTCGCGCAATCATAGCAAAACCAAAATTGCTACTCATAGACGAAATGTCTTTGGGATTAGCGCCGCTTCTGGTAAAAGAATTCTACGAGCAACTGGGAGACCTATTCTCTGAGGACGTGACTTTACTTCTAGTAGAACAAAATGCGGGACTAGCATTAAAGTACTGTTCGCGCTTCTACGTGCTTAGAAACGGTGAACTAGTCCTCCAAAGCGACTCGTCAGACTACATAGATGACCCCACAGCTTTACAATCTGCATACTTAGGTGTGGACGCGTAAGCTCCGGGAGTGAACGCTTATGGCTCGCATTGATATTCCTGATGGAGAGGAATTAGAGCGAATACGCCTCTGGGAAATGACTTCAGGTCTTTCAGACGCGATTAACAGTTTTCGAATTGCATCTCATGATAAGAGCCAACTTACTCGAAGGGTCAGAGAAGTAGCCCGAATGCGAATAGCTGTAATAAACCAATGCCCCATATGACTTGATACCAGAAGTGCGTCGGGAACGGACAAAAAGCTTTCTGAGTCAGAGTATTGTGAAATTATTAGCGGAGAGAAACCTATTTCCTTAAATAGGCAAGAATTGCTTGCCCTAAATTTTGCTGAAGACTTTTGCAATGATCCAAATTCACTAAATGAAGACTTTTTTGTCGAACTAAGGTCGGAATTCTCGGATGCAGAAATAGTTGATTTGGCTGGCTATGTCGCTTTCTGTTTAGGCATTGGTCGAGTATATAAAGTCTTAGATATCGCAAATGAGTGCCCAGTAGTTCATTAGTAAAGTCGCTTAATGCTAATTGAAGGTGCTTCTCAAGTTTCGTTTGAGTATTTTTCCTGTCGGAGCCTTAGGAAGTTCTTTGACGAATTCAACATACTTAGGTTTCTGGTAGCTTGCTAGATTACTTTTCGCAGTCAGCATAATATCCTCTGGCGATAAGTCATAACCTGGCTTAGCCACAACGAATGCCTTGACTGATTCTCCCCACTCATCGTCGGGGATACCTATCACCGCAACTTCAAGCACACCTTGGTGTTTTGCTATCGCTTCCTCAACTTGAATTGAGTAGATATTCTCTCCCCCAGAAATAATCATATCCTTAGCCCGGTCAACGATATAGCAATAGCCATCAGAGTCCCAAGTTGCGATATCACCTGTCCACATCCAGCCATTACGAATGGTCTGACTTGTTAGATCTGGTCTTCCAAAATATCCGATCATATTTGCTTTAGACTTCACGATGATTTCACCTGGAGTCTCATTATCTTGGGGCACTACGTTCCCATCAGCGTCTACTATTCGAATAGTTGTGACAAAGCCCTCTCTTCCACAGGACCGAAGTCTTTCGGGGTGAAAGTTTTCGCGTATTGCGAGATTGTGATCTTCCTGACTGAGGAACGTCATTGTTGTCCCTTCAGTTTGCCCATAACCTTGTATCAAACTGCAAGGGAATGCATCGAGTGCTTCCCGAATGACCCTGCTCGGCATAGGTCCACCTCCGTATTGAATATTCCTTAACGTACTCAGGTTAAAAGATTCAAAATTCGGAACCGCCATCATCCAGTTCAACATTGTGGTTACCCCCAAGAAAGCAGAAACCTTTTCCTTTTCGATCAAGTTAAGGGCTAACGTTGCATCAAAATTCATCAATACAAGCGGACAGCCGTGAGCGTGATAATTCATTGCTAGAACGACAGGAATATGAAACATTTGACCTGTCAGCATGTAGACGTCGGAAGGTACTATACGTTCAGCCACAGTCTGATTTTGCATTCCGTACCAAACGCTTTCATGAGAGTGAAGAGCACCTTTTGATTCTCCGGTTGTTCCACCTGTGTAGAGAATAAAAAATGGATCCTCAGCTTTGTGGTTTGATGTTGGTGAAGGATCAACCGATGACTGAGCTTGAACTAATGATTCAAATGATTGGTCCCCTGTTTCACCGTATTCAAACCATCTATCGACCAGATCGGTTTCTGCTTGTACTTGCTTACCTAATTCAGACAAATCGCTATCAACAATTACAATGCTTGGGTTTCCATTTTCAATAATTTTAATTACTTCACTGGAAGATAATCTCCAATTCATAGGCTGAGCTATTAACCCGATTCGTCCACAGGCATAGAAGAGTGCGAGATGCTCTATTGAATTTTTGCTTAGAATCCCGACTCGATCACCTTTCTGTAGCCCAATTGATATCAAACCATTTGCTATTTTGTTTACTAGGTCTTCCAGCTCCCTAAAGCTAATTCTCCGATTTCGCTGTTCGTCAATTACTGCTACCTTGTTGGGAGTTAAACGTGCCCATTTTTGTGGTATCAAACCAATGTTCATTTTTTACAGACCGCGTTGTCCAGCTTCGCGAAGAAAAGGCATAGCATCTGAATGGGGAGGATCATTAGGGGTAGAGCCGGTAGTAAGCCCACCATCTACTACTAGACAATGCCCATTCGTGTTCCCTGATTCATCCGATGCGAGGTAGAGGGCGGCATTGGCAACATCTAAGGGCATGCCTGGCCTATTGAGAATTGGAGATTTCGCTTTCACTATTTCACTTACCTCTTCTATTGCTTCATGGTCATCGGTATAAGCTGCGGCTACTAATGGGGTAACAGTAGATCCAGGGGCAATACAATTTACCCTTACCCCAGACCTGCATAATTCGGCAGCCACGTTCTTTGTTAATCCAACTACTCCATGTTTAGCAGCAGCGTAGACATGAGGGCCAAGGCCGCCAGTCACACCTGCTGTGCTAGCTACATTAATAATTGAGCCTGATTTTTGTTGCTCCATATACGGGGCTGCATGTTTAATTCCTAGAAATGTTCCATAGAGAAGAATATCTAGAGTTGCTTTGAACTCTGATGCGTCTGTTGAAGAGATTGGCCCTCTAGACCCCACAATACCCGCATTATTCATCACGATGTCTAAGCTTCCGTACGTTGATACCGCAGCTTCCATCAGTTCCTCTACATCGGCCTCCTCAGTCACGTCGCAATACTTAAATATTGCTTTGTGTCCCATTTCTGAGGAAAGATCTTCACCAAGTTCCCTTTGGATATCTCCAATTATGACAAGCGCTCCTTCCTCGACAAATCTTTTGACGGTCGCCTTACCTATGCCAGATGCTGCCCCTGTTACGACGGCGACTTTTTCTTTCAGCCTCATGATTCCCCTTGCATTTCATTTTGTGGTTCGATCCGCCCCACTCTTTGCCATGCAAAAACAGCAGCAAATAGCAAAGCGGTGGTACCCAACCAAGAATACGCAAAGCTTTCTGTCCAGTCCACAACGAATCCGAATAAGGGGGGTGATGCTAGTGCCCCTAAGTAGTATCCGGTCATAGTAATCCCAGTAGCTCTACTGACTGAAAGCGGAGCTTTATCTACTATGCATGCATGCATTGTTCCGATAGCTGAGAGTTGCGTTGAGACGCCAATGATAGCGCCTATTATCACCAATTCAATACCTAGTGCGGGGCCAAGACTAACCAATAAGACTGCAATTGATGAAGAAAATAGCAGAGCCATTAGCAACTTAATTCTACTTTTGGCACCTACTCTGTCAGCAAACAGGCCATTACATATCATGGCCAAGACTCCAGAGAAACAAGCTATGGAAGTTACTGCTCCAGCAAATCCTGAGCTTGCGTCAAGAGAATCCTCTAAATATGAGACGATCCATGAGTAAAGGGGCTGAGATCCAGCTATAAGCAGAAAAGAAGCTATCCCGAACCAGTAGAAGTTTGATGGAAGCGTCTTATCGTTAGTCTGCTCAACACTATCGGTTATCAGATTCGGAACGAAAAGAAGCGCAGAAATCCCTACACAAAGAGCAACTGCACCATTAACCACCAGGATATGTTCCCATTTCCATTGGTCTGCAGACCATGGACCTATCGCTGCCGCTAATGCAGCCATGAGCGGTACGCCCGACGTTTTCACAGACATTGCAAGAGTGCGCTTTTCTGCTCCGATTACTTTTCCGATCACAACATTTGTTCCAGTATTTGAAAGCCCGTATGCTGCCCCTGCTAGCACGCTGGATATAACCCAGATGCTATAAGTCCCTATTGCAGCGATTAGAAAAGAGCAAATTGCGACAATAACCATATCCATTACGATTGAAGTTCTTGGCCCTATTCGTTCGGTAATTTTCCCTGCAAGAATTGAACCCAAGCCTGTTGAGCCGAAGTAAATACCAACAATCAATCCTACTTTTCCTTTTGAAACAAGTAACTCTTGGCTCAGAACAGTAGCTAGGAAACCAGGGAAAAATCCCAAAGACGCCCCAATTCCGACAGCGCCAGCCGAAACGGCTACAACACTCTTTTCCTTAACCCTCATGAACTTTTCTAGAGAACTTGGGCAAATAGATACTCGCCGAATTCATCCACGTATCTCAGCAGCTATCTGCTCTCGAAGGCG
Source organism: uncultured Candidatus Nemicrothrix sp. (assembly GCA_913046155.1). Lineage (GTDB taxonomy): Bacteria > Actinomycetota > Acidimicrobiia > Acidimicrobiales > UBA8592 > UBA8592. Next base: position 31,664 of record CAJWRY010000001.1, read on the forward strand.
AATCTTTTGTATCTTAGTTGCGGACATTGGCCATTCCGTTACGAATCGCACGTAACGAGGTATTTTGAAACTTGATAGTTGCCCCTTGCAGAATTCAATTATTTCATTTTCAGTTGAGGACATTCCTTCTTTAAGTTGAATGAATGCTGCGGGTACCTCAACATATTTATTATCGGGCGCCGAAACAACTTGAGCTAACTGAATTGCAGGGTGATGTGAGAGAAAACCTTCAATTTCAACTGCGGCAACATTTTCACCGCCGACCTTGAGCATGTCCTTTATTCTTCCGTGGTAAGTGACTCTACCCTCTTCATCTAGTGAACATAGGTCCCCTGTCCTGAACCAACCGTCTTCTGTAAAGGCCTCCAGGTTCTTTTCAGGCGCATTATGGTATCCCTCAAATACGCAATAGCCTTTTATTAGAATCTCGCCTTGTTCGTTAGCCCCCAGAATTTCGTCAGTTTCTGGATGTCGAATTTGAGCTTGAATACCCCGGAAAAGCTTTCCTGAAGTTTCAGTCCTTTTCTCAAGTGAATCCTCAACATGACCAAATGAAACTACTCCGCCACATTCAGTCAGTCCGTAAGCACTTATTTGTACAGTGTTAGGCATCCGTTCTTGCATTGAGACAAGAAGATCCGCAGGACCTACATTGTTGACGATTCGCATGTTGAGTGCATTCGGATCATAATCAACGTGGTTAAGCAGGGCTTCCATGATTGTAGGAAAACTGGCAAAATTTAATGTAGCTTTTTCAGATTTCATGTAGGAGAGAGCTAATTTGGGTTCAAAGTATTCCATAGTCAACAAAGCGGCTCCGGCATCAATACATGCTATGAGTGGCAAGACAAAACTCATATGAAACATAGGGAGAGGATCCCACATCCTATCCGTTTCTGTAATCATGAAACGAGTTCTACCTGCCTCGACAGCCGGTCGAACCAATGCTTCATGTGTAATAGGGCATCCTTTGGGGTTTGCAGTAGTACCCGATGTATACATCATCATTGCTATGTCACGAACTTGAAGACGTGAGCGGCTTATCTCAATTTCCTCCACTTCAATATTTTCGCTGAGAGTTTCGAATGTTTCTGTATCAAGCATTCCTACCGGCATGCGCTCTCCGAACAAAATAATAGAATTTAAATTACGGGCTTCAGGTAGTTGAAGTTGCATTGGATCTGTTTGATTTTCTAAATTTGGAAATGCTTCCTGAAGTAGTTCCACAAAGTCCACATGTTCAACTATCCGGTCGGTTGTCGCAAGCACCTTTAAACCCGCGTCATCAATCACATAGGCAAGTTCCTTCGCTTTGTAGCGAGCGTTAATGGGAACCGGTATTGCCCCAATGAGTTGACTTCCAAGAAGTAGATCAACAAATTCGATACAATTTGACATCAATATTCCAACAGAGTCACCGTCATTGATTCCGATTGCCTTAAGTGACCTCGCAGCATTTGTAGCCCGCTCGTAGAGTTGTGCAAATGTAGTTTTTGATTCAGGAAACACCACTATGTCGGAATCAGGATGTTTATTAACTGCGCGTGCCAATAAATCTGGAAGAGTGTAGACATCAGAAACTGTTAACAATGGTCCCCCTTAGGAGTCGTCTTGATAGGATGCGAAAATACATTTGGAGATTCACATGTTGACACCTGAAGAGGTAGCCGAGAAACATCTTACCGCAGTCAAAGGCGGAGACCCATTTCTAATGGCTGAAGACTATGCTCAAGATGCACTTTTGGTTAGAGGCGAAGATGTTTTCGCCGGAAAGGAAGAAATATTCAACTACTTTGCAGGAGTTCCTAACAGGATGGGTTCTGGAGTAATTAAATTTATGAAATTAGAAGTGGACGGAGCGAGTGTGAGCTTTTTTTGGGAAATCACTGATGACAAAAAAGTAGTTTCAGGAAAAGATGTAATGATTATTAAAAACGGTTTGATCCAACATCAGGAAGTGACTCTACTAACCGAGGATTTTTAGCTTTCTGACCTGCCTTCCATGATGCCATCTGCACCTGGAAGCCACGATGCGACTCCTGCTACTGGGATTGCACAAATTACTGATTCAACAATTTCTGCTTCAGATGCTCCGGCTTTTCTTGCACCATTCGCATGCACGTTCACGAATCTAGATGAAAATTCTGCCGCGTTAACGGTACAAAGAAGCAATTCCACATTCTTGGCGTCAAGAAGATTCTCTGCAAGGCTAAACTCCCTCATCAATACGTAACCTTCAAGTGCTCGAGGAGCATCGTCTGCCATGAGTTCAACATACGGAGGTATAAATCCAAAATAACCTTCGAAATATTCAAGACAACTGTCACGGTCAAGTTCAAAATCCGGCATAACTTGAGACTCAATTTCAATTGCTTCGTTATAGATTTCGTTAACAGCTGCAGTGAATCTTGAGTAGACTTCTTCCCCCCTACTAATGAAAACAGTCAAGGCTGCTCCTCTCGCATCGTTTAAGGACAGACCTAGTTCCTTTGATCTACGAAGCTCTTCGTGAAGAAGTTGATCATGTCCTTTTACAGCTGCTGCAGAAGCCATGAAAAGCGCCTTAGCCCAAGCTGGTAAGGCACCATCACGATCAGTTACGTCGCGTAAACGAGCATAACCCTCTGCAAATTTTTGTGATTTTGCCGCAATTTCGCCTGAAAGCAGGACTTGACTTCCTAATGTTTTATGATCGGCATTTTCTCCCATGACTCTCCTTTATAGTTTTGAGACTTCTCCACCATCGATTACGAAACATGCCCCTGTAACGAAATCGGATATTGGCGACAGCAGATAGGCAACCATTGGAGCAATTTCTTCAGGAAGTCCCATTCGTCTTTGAGGTATTTTTCGCAATCTAGCTTTCAGAACATCCTCATTTTCTAGGACTGCTGATTGAGCTGATGTTTCAAAGGCACCTGGGGCAATTGCATTGATACGAATTCTATACCTTGCCCATTCAGCAGCGAGTGATTCTGTAAGTCGTAATAGAGCTCCTTTTGATGCTGAGTAGGAAGCGAGAGAAGCTTTTCCCTTCAATCCGGAAGTTGATGCGATATTGACGATTGATCCACCTCGTTCTTGAGCAACGAAATGTTTTGCTGCTGCTTTCGCTATTATTGCTGGGGCAATGACGTTGACTTTCAAAGTATTTTCCATAATCTCAATATCGCTATTTAAGGAATTTTCGGCAGGAGCAATCCCAGCGTTATTAACAATGCCATGCAAATTTCCGAATCTGCCACAAGCGACAGAAACTAATTCTTGTACTTCTTTCTTGATAGAAAGATCACATCGGACTGGAAGTATTCGTTCATCATTGTGTTTTTGAAGTGAATTTAGATCTTCCTCAGATCGAGCAGCAGCAACTACATATGCGCCCTCATCAATTAAATACTTCGATATCGCCGACCCCAAACCACGGCTTGCTCCAGTTACTATTATTACCTTGTCTTCCAGCTCAAGATCCATCAACAAACTCTTTCACCATGCCATTAGCAATGCCGAGTCTCAAGACCTCTGAAGCCCCTTCGTATACGCGCATCGGTCTCGCTTGACGATAATATTTTTCGATCTTTGAACCTCGGATTAAGCCCCATCGGCCCATCGTTTGGACACACCGGTCCACGACTCTACAAGCAGCTTCTGTTGCTGTCAGTTTAGCAAGTGACGATTTGTCTAAATTTTTAGCTGGATCTTCTGTAGCAAGTGAGGCAGTTTGGTAGGTCAAGTATCGTGATGATTCTAGATCTGACCAAGAGTCGGCTAGTAGAGTTGCGACTGGACCATGTTTAATCAATGGTCTGCTGAATTGCTCTCTTTGTGCACAGTGTTTCGTTGCTTCTTCTATAGCTCCAGTCATTACCCCTAAAGCAGCGCCTGCTACTGATATTCGGAAGACGGAAAGAGTTGCCAAAACGTTACGAAAGGCTGTACCAGGTTCGCCTAATCGTGCACTTTCAGGCAATACGACGTCATTGAACCTTAATTCTCCGAGTACATGAGGGGCGATTATTTCCGGAGATGGGGATGTTTCAAGCCCATCGCTATCTGCAGGAACGAGAAACAAAGAGTAGCCGTCCTCTTCTTTAGCAAGTGTGGTGTAGAAAGAAGCTGATCCAGCGTTTGATATGAACGATTTTTCACCACGTAGTATTAGCTCTGCTCCTTTTCGCTCAACTGAGGTTTCAATACCTTTCAGATCCGAACCAGCTCTGGGCTCTGTCAAAGCTAGAGCTGCAAGCGCTTCTGCTTTAGAAACAAGAGGCAACCATTCTTCTTTTTGTGACTCACTTCCCGCAACTGAGATTGCGTAACTTCCAATCCCCTGTAACGCAAATAAAGAGTCAAGATGTGATGAAGTCTTCATGAGAATCTCTCGAACTAAACAGACCGCAAGTGGATCTACCATCGAAAAACGTCCGCCATATTCTGAGGGAACCATTAATGCAGATAAACCACTGCCTCGCAATGCTTCTAATATAGGTTGATAAAGCTCACTTGACTCATCCGCTTCCATAGCGAAAGCTTCGACAGACTTTGCCAATCTTTTGCTGTCCTCAATAACACTCTCATACTTTGAGTCAATTTCCATAATGCCAGCCATCAGTACCACCACATTTAAGTTACTCACCTATCCTAGACTGCTTCGACTAGATGACAAGAATAGAACCACAGTATAAGCTGATATTGAGGTGTAAAGGAGAACACATGGCCCTTACTGAAGTTTTTATGACCGCTGACGAACTTGCGGAGATGACCCCTGAGGAGTTTGTAAATCAAATCCGGCATGAATGCATGAAACCTGGAAGAGGGATGCACAACCATCCCCTAGTTCTTGGACTTGAGGCTGGTACAGTGACTATCCCTCAACTTCAGCTCTTCACAGAACAGTTCTATCTTCATATTTCTAAAATGCTTCCATGGATCGGCGCTATCTACGTTCGCTGCCCCCATGAGGATGTAAGGACCGCTTTGGTGAAGAACTTAGCTGAAGAATGCACAGGGTTTGAAAGCAATACAGCGGCCCACCCTGACTTGTTGCTTGAATTTGCTAAAGCACTTGATTGCGATATTGATGCAGTACGTAATGGAATCCAATTGCCAGCTGGAAGACGAGTAACCGAATACTTTGAATTCATGGGTTTATGCCGTGATTGGTTTGTTCCTCTCTCTGCTATAGGTATTGGTTTGGAGTCCTTTGTTCCTGACACATTCACTCGCATGGTAAAGGCTATGAAAGAAAATTATGGAATGACTGATGAGCAAGTAATTTTCTGGCAAATGCATATTCTTGCTGATCAAGATCATGGTGATGAAGGAATTGAAATGGTATCTAATTATGCGATCACCGGCGAACAACGAAAGGCAGTTTTTGACTGCACGATTGAAACTAGTCGCCTTTTCTATGATTTATGGAATCTTTATAGTTCCGTTGAATAGATTATTCGGCCATGAGAAGAGAAGAAATAACTAGAGAACATCGCACCGCTGAAGAACTGACTGTTGCTCTTGGAAAGCGAGGACATATCGTTACTTCTTGGGATGAATTACCGCAAGTCACCATGGATGAGACTGGCATTGAAACGACTTCTTATCGGATAGGTTTACCAAATAACGATCGGGCTCCCACTGTTTTCAAAGTATATTTCCCTCCAGATTGTAGGGTTGAGGCACACACTCACTCATGTGACTACTCTGAGATAATTTTAGAAGGTAGCCAAAGAGTAAGCGGGAAGTGGCTGCATAAGGGAGATATTCGTGTTGGATTAGCCAACAAGGGGTACGGCCCGCTGATAGCTGGACCAGAGGGTGCTTTGGTATTGGTAATTTTCGCTGATGGCAACTGGCCTGCTATCAGTATTGGCGCTGGTGATGGAAGCACCATTGATGCCTCACAACTCTTAGAGCAATTCAGCGCCGCAAAGGGACCATAACTTTTAGTATCTTTTATCTAGTAAGTTATAGCGCGCGTTGGGCACAATGTCGCAGCTTCAATTATGAGTTCTTCAAATTCTTGGCCAGGATCTGCTTTGGTGACTTCAGCAGTAGAGTTTTGACCTACTTTAAACAGTTTTGGCGCAACGCGGACGCAATATGCTGTACCTTGGCATATTTCAACATCAACTTTTAGATTAAATGTGTTATTTTTTTTCATTTCATGATCACAGATCCTTTAGGATGATCGGAAATCTGCCGTATGCATCATGGTGGCTTAGCTCGGTGTAAGTAGGGAGGTCATTTGGGTCAAGTTGTATTCCTGCTCTAAATAGAGCGTGTGCAATATTGACCAAAGTTCCATCTGTTCCGTCATCATTATCGGTCCGGGCAGATAGACCTGTTACCAGTGTCCGGCCAATGCATGTGTGTTCTCCTCCCCCAAACGCAAACCCCCAAGGTTTCGCGTTTGCGGTATCTCTATATGGGTTAAATTTCCGAGCATCAGCACCAAATACCTTTTCGTCTCTGTTAGCAGGAGTAAACAGGCAAGCCACTCGTTCACCTTCAGAAATTTCGACTCCGTTACTTAGGGTGACATCCTTTAATGCAATTCGTAATAGCGCCGGAGAAGGCAGGTGAAGTCGAATAGCTTCATGCCCTGCTCGTTTTAGGAATTCTCGGTCAAATCTCTTCTCGTAGTCTTCAGGGTGCTCTTCAAACCACTCATGCAGATGAATCATCAAATGAGGGATAGCATGAGTAGTTGTCTGGCTTGATGCTACTAGATATAAAGTTGCTTCACGCAAGGGTAATTCGTCATCCCAATCATCATTCCAGTGAAGATACATAAGGGTTAGAAGGTCTCGGGGCAAATCATCCTCTGACAAATCTCCACTGCGAAATTTATTAATTAAATCTAAACGACGCGCAACAGAGGGGTTATAGAACTCATCCACAAACCCTTCCCTAATCTTGAGGATTCGAGAAATTACTGTTGAGTGATCTTCTGTTGACCACTCGACAGTTGCCCCAGTACCAAGTTGCTCAATATAGGTGCGGAATGCGTCAGTCCTTTCTTGGGAGTCCACACCGTCAATTCCAGTAGTTACAGCCGATATTCTGGCAAGCATTGTTCTCACTAACGCACAAAGATCCGCGCGAACCTCCCCAGACTCATTTCGGGTCTCCTTACACTCCTGAAGAGCGCTTTCAATGAGCGGTAGAAGTTCTTTATGCTCATAGTACTCCAAAGCTTCTTTACGAAATAGAGGCGCTTGTAATCTTCGCCTTTCAAAATGAGCATCCTGATCGATAGTTAGCAGAGAGTCTCCAAAGAAAGGTTGACTTTCTTGATGGGATCCTTGCCGAAAGTTCTTTGATCGAAGAATTTCATCAACAGATGCGAAGTCAACAAAATGCTTAATGCCCTCAATATGCGGTGGCGGTATAAGGTCTCTTATCGTTTCCAATTTTCTTCCCCAAACGACAACCTACTATCTGAGGTCAGTTTTCGGCAAAAGACGTTCGATTTTAGTTTTACTCGGTACTTAGAACAGCAGCGTTAAAGTACTGTGCTCCAGATCCCGCCCCAGTAACTAACGCATGTTTTGGATCCTGGATTTGCAAACCACTCGCTTGCCCTCGAAGCTGTCTTACCGCCTCTATGACCTTTAGATTAGGTCCACCCCACCCTGTATGGGAAAACGACAGTAGACCACCATCAGTGTTTGTGGGGTATTTTCCATTTGCGCCAATGCCATTTTCGAATAGAAAATCACTACCGTCCCCCTCGTCACAAAGCCCTAAGGTCTCAAATTGTCTTACGATTTCCCAAGTGTTTATATCATAAAGTTCAAACAGGTCAATATCTTGTACATTGAGCTCAGACTGTTTGAATGTTCGCTTGAATGCTTCTTTTCCTAGATTCTTAACTTCGTCATAACGAACGGGATTGACGTATTGCTGACGGTACCATTCTGAGCTACCACCTAGTATGCGGATAGGTTTCTGAGGACAATCTCTCGCCCGATCAGTAGACGTGACGATAAATGCTGACGCTCCCTCTGTCGCCAGACACAAATCAAGCAAGTGGAATGGCTCAGCTACCTTCGGGGATTGAATTATATCTTCGGGGGTGTACGGCCCTTTTCCGTACATTACTGCTTCGGGGTTTTGCGATCCGGCATTTCTAATTTCAGAGGCAATAGAGGACATTCTAAGACGATCAGGCTCAAATCTTTGGAAATATACTTGGGCAACCATCGCGAAGTGAGCTGCGGTAAATAAGCCCCATGGTTCAACAAATTCATTAGTCGGTTGTGTGTAATCTGCTAGTTGTGCTCTTTTGAGGACTCCGGCCTGGCCTCCAAAGACTATAGCCACATTACATAAGCCAAAAGAGACTGCAGCAGCCGCATCCAATAATCCAGGTATTCCTTGTGGATAGGTATCGCCAACCCACCGGAAAGGTTTCCCAAATATACCTGTCCAATCAACCACACCAGGGTCTAACTCTGTCCCACCTGGACCAGGCCATCTCGCAGCTATTCCGTCTACCTCTGCCATATCCATACCGGCGTCATCAAGGGCTTTCTGAACAGCCTCCTCGCAAATTTGAATCGTACTTGTATCTATGGATTTAGCCTGTTTGGTAATTCCAATGCCTACTATTGCAATTTCCGGTTTATTCATACTTGCCGTCCTTCTCCCCAAAAGTGAGCGCGAATCTCGTTTTTCGCAATCTTTCCAACCGCATTTTTAGGGAGCTCGTCCCAGATATCTATTCGCTCTGGCATTTTTATAGAAGTAAGTTCAGATCTGTTACATAGTTGCAATAGCTCGTTGGACGTTACTTCTGACTCTTCGTTTAGTGCAACTACTGCTACTATCCCCTCACCCCATTCCGAGTCAGGCACCCCTACGACAGACGCTTCTAGGACATCGGGATGCCTATACAGAACATTCTCAATCTCAGTAGGGGCTATGTTCAGTCCACCGCGAATTATCAAATTCTTTTTCCTATCCACAATGTAAATGAATCCGTCATTGTCTACTTCAGCGATATCGCCCGAATGCATCCAGCCATCAATAAGCACTTGATCAGTCCTCTCGGGATCTCGAAAATATCCCTTCATGACGTGAGGTCCTGAGAAGATAACCTCTCCTCTTCCCCCAGCTTCAATTGATTTTTTATTCTCGTCTACAACTCGTACATGGACTCCGTACGAAGGCCTACCACAAGATTCCAATAACTTTAGATTAGTTGAGAGGCCCTTTAGATGATCAGCCTTGCTTAATATTGTTCCGATAGAGGCAATTTCAGCCATCCCATAAAGCTGGTTGAATATTGGGCCGAATCGCGCAACCAATTCTTCAAGTCTTTTTGGTGATATGGGAGATGAACCGTATCCAAGAGTCACAAGAGTTGATAGATTTTTATCGTCCTCTTCAGGCAACTTTTCCAGAAGGCGCATTAGTTGAGTAGGCACCAAAAAGGTATGAGTAACTGCATGATCATTAATCTGCTGTGCGAAATTCAAAGGGTTAAAATTTCTGCTGTCAGCAAAGCCTAAGGCTGCACCTACGGTAACGCATGGGAGGATTGTGATATTGACACTAGAGTTATGAGGGATTTGAATTAAATATCGACTTTTGGGGGTAATGTCGTACTCGAGACAGGCAATCATTGCATGCTGAAGAACTCGTTTATGATCGAAAAGCACGCCCTTAGGTCGGCCAGTCGTTCCGCTCGTATATACGATACAGAAATCATCATCAGGCTTAATATCATAAAAGGAGCTGGGAATCACTTTTGAACTCTCTCCTATCCTTGCCTCCCATTCGGAGCTCGAAATATCAAAGACAGGTATTGAAGATTCATCGGCTAGTTGTTCAATCTGAGGTAAGTGCTCTTCATCCGTTAGAATTGCACACGGTTCACAATTTTCAAATATCTGCATCATCTCTGCTCGCCCCAATCGGAAGTTTAAGCCGACATAAACTAGCGAGGACTTAGATATTGCTGTTATCAATTCCGGTATCTCTGGCCTGTTTGGAAGCAGAACTGCTACTCGCTCCCCTTTTCCCCAATTATATGATTTGAGGTAATTTGCTATTTGATTGCTTCTACTCTCAAGCTCTCCGTACGTTTGTGGTTTATCTCCAAAAATTGCCTGTGCTTCAGGGTCGCGTGTGGCATTTCTATGTACCGCTAATCCGATGTGCACGGCTACTCTTCTCCAACTTTAAAAAATGGCAACATCTTTTCCTTAAAAATTTGAAATGATACTCTCACTGCTTGACCGATTTTGACTTCAGAAGGGCTGCAATCTATTAGTCTTGAGTACATTCTCCAACCCTCTTCTAACTCAACATCAATGATTACGTATGGGTTGGGGTAGTCATCGTCTGGAGGTCTATGAACAATGGTGTAACTATAGATAGAGCCTTTTCCTGTACTTTCCTTGAATTCCCAGTTACCTGATTGACACCAAGGGCAAAGAATTTGGGGAGAGAAAAAGCTGGTGTTACATGTTCCGCAAACTGGCCTAACGAGCTTTTTATTTTTAGCTTCGTCCCAGAATTTGGTTGTTAGCATGGCCGGATTATCCGGTGTCACGCTTCAACCTCAGACAATAATTTAAGAGCAGCTTCTTGAACTGTCATCCCAACAGCGACGCCCCGTTCTCTAGCTGTTTGGTTACATGCGCTAATCCTACCCTCCGAATAAGCCTTGAACGCATCACCTACAGGAGCTGACCAAGCATCACAACACGCCCCAGCTAAACCATGTTCATCGGTTATCTTCAGCCCTGCAATCCCTGCGTTATTTTTGCTCATACCTCCATCAGAACAAATGAAACCATGAGGAGAGACTTCAAGAAGGAATTTCGCCCCTGATCGACCTGTGTGTCCTGCCGTAACTAGTACGTTATTAGAATCTTCTGGAAGTGCGAAGACGATAGAATCCGTTACGATTATTTCTCTTCCAGTATCCGATGTAGCGACTGACTCTCTACGAATCTTTGTACCTGCGGTTACATCTCCTGGATCATTCTCAAGAAGCACTACGGAAGCTTCTTTAACAGTCATACCTTCCAGCACTCCAGCTCGTTCGGCAAGGATATTGACTCGTGAAATTAATCCCGTTTCGTAAAGGTCAATACCATTTCCTAGCTCTGCAGTCATGCCATCAGCTGCCGCAGCTGGTATTCCCAATGCCTCAAGGTACCATAGACCTGCTATACCCGCTCCATCTTTTCCCACACACCCGTCATGGGCGATGACAGCACGGGGACGGTGAGGGGCAATTAGGCGAGCGGGCAAAACTCCAAGATATGAGGAAGGAACAACTACATCGCGTCCCTCGTTTCGAGAATCGACATATCTCGCAGAGTCCATTGCCACTACCCGCCCTTGAGAATGTTCAAGAACTACGTCATGAGGATGGTCCGCTTCGTCATTGAGCAGAGGTGCCTCTTCACTCATCTGTTTTTTCTCTCATGGCTCTGGTTCTACTAATAGCAATTCCGGTCATTTAGCTTTTCTCGCTTTAGTTGAATACAACGGGATATCTTCCAAAGTAAGGTCGTGTGGTTGAATCATCCATTTCAGGAGGATTGTCTGGGTCAGGCTTACATCCATTTAGAAATAATGTTTGAACTGCCACAGGTACAAGGCCAAAGAGATGGTCCTCTTCAGTTGAATTTGTGTCAAAAACTAGCCCGGCAGCAAGGTCTTGGCCGATACAAGCATGCATTCCTTGTCCAAAACTCAAACCCCAGGGTGTAACACCAGGCTCCAAATTTCTGTTTGGATTGAATTCCTCAGCATCATCGCCATATATCTCTTTATCACGGTTTACAGTTTCAAGGTCAATAACAACTTTGTCTCCTTCTGCAATCTTTATGCCCGATTTCAGCTCAATGTCTTCTAACGCCCATCTTGCTGCAGTCGGTGATGACGGCTGGAGCCTAATTGTCTCATGAGTGGCTTTTTGGAGGAATACTTTATCGCTATAAGCTTTAGCCTGATCTTCTGGATGTTCTTCCAGCCACTTGAAAATATTGTGAACTACTCTCGTTAGCGCGGTAGCTGACGTGTGCGCCCCTGCTAGCAAATAGAAAGCAATTTCTCGCCGAAGCGATTCTCTTGTCATAGGAACTTTATCCTGATTGCGCAAAAGGACCTGTAGCACGTCCCTCGGAAGTTCTTCCTCTTCAATTTCGCCGCGTTCAAATTTTTCTAATAAATCATTTCTGAGAGCTATACCAGGTTCCAGAAACTCTCTATCAAATGCCTCAAGCTTTTCTTCTATTTCGGTTCGCTTTGCATCGACATCACCCGTGTAGAAGCCTAAAGTTGCACCTTCAATAAAGGTTGTTAGGTAGTCGTATAACCGACTCGTTTCCTCGTATGTTCCAAGTGGGCGGTCTACACCAGCTGTTAGTGCAGCTAGGTTCATCATAAGTTGGTGTCCGAAGTCAACTAATTCTGCTTTTCCACTCTCCAAATATGGGTCAACAGTCTCTTGAATAATCTTTGGAAACATATCTCGCTCATACTCAAAGAAGGTATCCCTACGAAAGAGCCGATTTTCTAGTCGGCGGCGTTGCCTGTGTTCGTCTCCGTGAAGATTAACAACCACATCTTCCATAACAACTTCACCGGCATCATAGAGCGCTTGTCGTAGTTGTTTGTGCCTGTATACTTCTCGAGCGTCATCTGGAGTAGTTATTACTATCTCAGTCATGTCTCCCCTTTCCCATTAATAGCTTGATTAATCCTTTAAAGTTTGTCAATTCAAAAGATTACTGGGTAGGTGCTGAAATGCTTACGCTCTGAATTAGGGTCGTGCTGTGGTGGATTATTCGGGTCGCGTCTGCCGCCTGCAGACAGCAATGCGTGGGCCATTATCGCAACTGTTCCGAAAAGAGCCTCCGATTCCGGCCTGTCTGGGTCAATCTCTAGACCACCATCGAGCTCGGCTCCCACACAAGCGTGCATTCCTGCCCCAAAACTCATGCCCCAACGAGGTATACCTTCTGGTACTTCTCGATATGGATCATAAGTACCGGAGCTTTCCCCAAAGATTTCATTATCTCTATTCGCTAGCATGAGGTCAAGAGTGACTTCAGTCCCTTCACTTAACAAAGTTCCATCTGATAGTTCCATATCTCTAAGAGGGCGCCTTAAAGCAACCGGGCTAGCAGGATTCAATCTGAGAGATTCATGCATACAGCGTTGAACAAACGAAAGATCTTCTCTGGCTTTATTTAGATCCTCTGGATATTGTTGGCCCCAATTCAAAATGTCATCAACGGTATGTGTAAAGGCATTGGCCGTAGAGTGAGCTCCAGCCTGAAGATAAAAGCAAATTTCTCGAAAAATAATTTGATCAGTTAATCCCAACTGTTCTCTGTTTACCAATAACGTCGTTAAAACATCTTTTGGTAGATCATCTTGATTTATTGTTCCGTTGATGCTTTCTTCGATAAGTCTCTCTCTGGTTTCTCTGCTCGGATCAAAGAAATCCTTTGCGAATTGGTCCATAGCTTCTTTTACTTCTTGACGCACCTGATCTTTATTTCTTTTTGAATGAAGGAGAGTCGCACCTTCGCTAAATTTCTTTACTATTCCGTAGAGAGTCTCTGTTTGCTTTGCGTCTGAAGGGTCCTGATCAATACCTGCAATTGTTGCAGTCAAGTTCATTGCGCATCTGTAACCGATGACAGATAAGTCACCTTGCTTGGCCTCGACAAAAGGATTAAGAGTTATATCGATTGTCCTGCCGAGCACCTCATGCTCCCAATAGCTAAAGATTTCTCGTCTGAAAAGCCTATTCTCAACTCTGCGTCGCTCTCTATGTGCTTTACCATGAAGGTCCAAAAGCGTATCTGACATCACTACTGCTCCTTCAGAGTAGCCTGCTTGTCTCAACTCTTTAGAGCGAAATGCTTCTCGAACTTGCGACCATGAGGCGAGACGTATCCTCTTACTTGTTTTCTTTTCCATTTCCGATTCCACTTAATTCAGGATAGGTTCCTGAGCATGGTTAAACCAGTTGAAATAGTTGAGAGTTTTCTCCATGCTTTGTCGGAAAGAGAGATGGGAGTAATTATGTCTTTCTTCAATGAGGAGTCTTCGTGGCAAAATGTTCCTCATCCACCCTCTAACGGGGTTCAAGAAATTGAATTAATGTTTTCCCCGATTATTCGCAAAAGCTCAAAGGTTCAATGGGATATCTTAAGCGCAGCCTATGTAGGAAATAGAGCCTGGCTGGAAAGGATAGATAGGTTCTGGATAGACGGCGCTGAGTATTCTGTTCAATGCAACGGAGTTTTTGAGTTTGACTTGTCTAAGGGGAAAATAATGACTGTTCGAGATTATGTTGACTTGGGTGAATGGAGAGAGAGGCTGACTTTAGCTCGGCTCAACGAATAACATCAGTTACTTATATGCCTTATCCCAAGTGAGAACCTCACCAGCCCAGTTGCCAACTTTCCAGCCAGCAAGCGGTTCGTGACTCGGCCAAAGATCTGAAAGATTTAATACTTTGCCATCAGCAATAACTGTTGAGATCTCATTCTTATTATTCAACACTCTTATATCTTCAGCGGGATCGGAGTCAACAATAATGATGTCGGCTAGCTTATCTTTCTCAATCGTTCCTAGTTGGTCTTCCATTTGCATTGCCCAAGCACCATTCTTAGTAGCTGTGGTAATCGCTTCTACAGGAGTCAAATCTAAAGAATCAACGAAGATCTCTAACTCACGACCATGCCAATGCCCATAAGGTGTCAATGCAAAGCCACTTTCTGAGCCTGAAAGAATTCGAACTCCATTGTCATAGGCTTTGCGGATCATTTTTGCGGTTTGCTCAATTTCGCCCCGAAAAATATCCTCCATTCCTGGGCTAGCCTGAACTTTGGATCCAAAGTCAGCAAGGTTTGCTAAGAATGTGAATGTTGGGCAGATAGATGCGCCATTAGATATCACAGCTTCAAGACCTTCATCATCCATAAAGGAAGCATGAAGTATTAAATCGACACCCTCTTCGGCACATACTTTAACGCTTTGCGCTCCGCGACAGTGCGCCATAACAGGGACTGAAAGTTCGTGTGCCGTCTGGCAAGCGGCTTTTATCTCTTCCCTATTCCATACGAGCAACTCGCCAGATCGACCGGGAACTGAACCTGTGGCGTGTAGCTTGATCCAATCAGCTCCATATTTAATATGCCGTCGGACCCATTGCACTATTTCATCTTTTGTATTCACGATTTGCGCATACCCGACGGTTCCTTCATCGGGTATTAATCGTCCAGCTGTTCCACCTACAGCAGTCAACAAGGCTTGAACACCTGTCTTGATTCGGGGGCCTTGAACGACACCTGCATTAACGGCGTCACGCAGAGCAGGACCAATACCGTGGGAAGTGTCTGGATCAACGAAAGATGTAACTCCAGCTCTAAGCATTTTTCTTAGATTTTGAGCAGCTACAAGTGCTACCAGCGTTGGATCTCTGTGGAAGAAAAGTTCATCATTAGATTGCACATCATCAAATGAGCAATGAAGGTGAGAGTCAATTAGACCTGGCATAATCGTTTTCCCTGTAGCATCGAGCTCTATCACCTCTTCGATCTTGAGGTCATTTACTACGCTCGTTGCTTCATTTCCCAAAGCAACTATTTGATTTCCTGCTACGGCAATTCCTCCATTTGGTCTGGGGTCAGCCCCCGTGCCGTCTATAAGAGTTCCACCTGAAATCAGCATAATATCTGTCATAGGACTATGTTATTGGATAAGTAGAGTAAATAGAAGGGTTATGATGATACGGCATTGTGTATTACTAAAGTTTCAGGCAGGTACGTCAGAGGAAATCATGAATGAAGCTGCAAGAGGTATCCGAGCTTTACCTGAGTACATTCCCGAGATTGCTAGCTATTCAGTAGGGTTTGATGCGAAACTCAGGGAAGATAATTATGATTTAGCTGTCGTCGGTGATTTTTCCTCTTCAGATGATTACTTGGTATATGCCTCACACCCCAAGCACCTTGAAGTTATTTCTGAACTCTTGGCACCGTATCTTGAGGGAAGGAGTGCTGTTCAGTATGAATATGATTCGGAGTGACTTTTCGAATTGAAATTGAAACCGATGACTGTATGAGCTCAGGCAAGTGTGTTGCTGACTATCCAGAGGTCTTCGTATTTGATGAAGAAGAGCTTGCTGCATTAATTCCGAACGCAAAACTTACTGATAAAGAAATTATCAAAGTAGCAAGAAATTGTCCTAGCAGAGCAATTTTGGTATTTGACGAGAATAACGACCAAGTAGATACATAGGAGATCAAAGAATGAAGTCGCTAATTGTTACTGGAGGAGCAAACGGTCTGGGTCGCTCCATTGCTCAGAGCGCTAGCGATGCAGGGTACAGAGTAGGGATCATTGATGTAAACATTGATGCGCTTGAGGACGCTGCCTCATCTATTCAAAATACTGTGCCGCTAATTGCTTCTGTCACGTCTTCTGATGAAATAGCAGCAGCTCTAGACAAGTTTGGAACAATACCAGATATTTGGGTTAATAACGCGGGCATAGTTAAGTTTGGTCCGCTGCTTGAACTGCCCGTAGATGACTGGAGGGCAGTTGTTGAAGTCAACCTTACCGGCACATTTATCTGCTCTACTATCGTTGCGGAAGCGATGGCGCTCCGAGGCTCAGGTTCAATCATAAACATTACGTCAATTAACGGGATTTCAGCGGGAACGAATTCTGGCGCATACGGTGCTACGAAGTCAGCAATTTCATTGTTAACTCAGCAAATGTCATTGGAGTGGGGAAAACTTGGTCTCAGAGTTAATGCTTTAGCTCCCGGTTTGATAGATGGTGGAATGTCCGAACCAATTTACTCGGATCCACATTTTCGAAAACTACGGACGGAGAAAGTCCCTGTTGGTCGCCTTGGAACAGAAGAAGACATCGCACAAGCGGTACTTTTCCTTGGATCAGAGAAAGCCAGCTACATTACTGGGCACGAACTTGTTGTGGACGGAGGAATTATTAATTCGATAATCGCTAATCTCCCCCGGCCGTCAAGCGTTGATTCGGTTGGTTTAGATGGAGAGTGATTTTGAAATCGCTATAAAAGTTGCCCCACATCATATTGATTGGGAGACGATGTTATGGGTAGCTACGCACGCTGATGCAAATCCTGTGTATTCAGACTTTTGGAATTTTGATCACTTTTACCCTATTTACGGGGACTCAAGCGGCCCGTGCCTTGAATCTTGGGTTACGCTTTCTGCGATTGCCCAAGCTACTTCGCGTATCAGGATTGGATGCATGGTGAATGGAGTTCACTACCGCCATCCTGCTGTCGTTGCGAACATGGCTTCTGGGCTTGACATTATTAGTGATGGCCGATTTGAACTAGGGCTAGGAGCAGGTTGGAATCAAGAAGAGTCGGGTGCATACGGAATACATTTAGGTTCACTTACTGAAAGATTCGACCGCTTTGATGAAGCCCTTGCAGTAATTTTTTCACTTCTCCATGAGGAGAGAACTTCTTTTAAAGGTGAATATTTTTCGCTCAAAGAGGCTCTTAATAACCCGAAAGGACCTCAGGAAAGGCTACCTATTTGCATCGGTGGGACGGGAGAGAAAAGGACACTCCCCAATGTGGCGAAATATGCCTCTCACTGGAATCTGCCGTCCTACGATAAAAGTCTTTTTACTAACAAACTCAATTCCCTGAAATTGTATTGTGGTGAAATTGGGAGGGATGTCAAAGAAATTAAAATTTCTACTCATATTTTCGTTGAAGAAGCTACAGATGAAGAAACAATCATTGAACAACTTCGGACCCAAGAAGAAGCTGGAATTAACCAGTCAATAATCTATTTTCAGCCACCAGTTACAAGAGAGAAGGTCAGGTCCGTTACAGAACTGCTTTCCAATACTGCCCGGTGAGCTTTGACAAATTAGGGTGCGAGTGCTTCGAAGGTTTCCCATTCTGGGATTTTAAAATTCCCATCATGAGGAATTGCCTGAATACAGACGTGGCTAGCTCCGGCTTTTTCATGTTCCTTTATTCGCTTTTCTATCTGTTGGATTGACCCCCATGCGACTAAAGAATCAATAAAATAATCAGAAGGAGAATCAATATCATCTTCGGAGAAACCAAGCCTTTTCCAACTATTCCGATAATTTGGAAGTGAAGCATAGATCCGTAAGGCACTTTTAGCGGCACTGTGCGCAGTCTCCTTGTCTTGTGTTAAGACAACCTTTTGTTCGACGCATAATAATTTGTCTTTACCAAGTATTTCTCGTGCTTGGTGAGTGTGATCTGGAGTCGTCCAGTATGGGTGCGCACCGTCCGCATACTCAGATGATAATTGAAGCATTTGTGGTCCCAATGCTGCAACTACGCATTGGGGCTCGTGGTTTGGAGGAATTGAAGTATATGGTGAGGTTTTGAAGGTTCTGAGATACGAACGCATTGTTGCAATAGGTTTCTCATAAGGAATTTGCCGTAAACCTTCAACAAGTGGTGCATGGGAAATACCTAGACCTAGAAGGAAGCGTCCCCCTGATTGTTCTGCGAGGGTCGCCGCGGCCTGTCGTGTAACGCCAGGAAGCCTATGGTAGATATTTGCTATCCCCGTTGCGAAGTGAAGATTCTCAGTTGTTGACGCCAAATAAGCTATGTGTGCGAATGGATCTCTTCCTGTGGTTTCAGGGATCCAAAGCATGGAGTACCCAAGGCCCTCTATTCTTTGAGCAAATTCCTTTGATTCCTCAAATCCTAAAGCATCGGTCGGGTGCCAAACTCCACGTTTCTTTAGTACTGATTTCTTTATCATACGACAAGGCTAGTTTGCAGGTGTGACATGGGACTTGTAGTTATTACTGAAGCTCTAATCCGAGCTGTTCCCAAATTTCTTCCTTCTTTGCTTCAAAAGTCTCATCGTCTATTTCACCATTTGCCTTTGCAGCACTTAATTCAGCGAACTGTCTGTATAACTCCTCTTCAGGGGTTCCTGTGTCATCAGCTTCATCCTCAGAGCTTCTTCGTTCAGCTCGCTCAGCACGCTTAGCCTCTTGCTTTTCTCTCTTAGTTTGCTCTCGCTGGCGCTTTCCCCAGCTTTCTCTTCCCTTGCTAGCCATGATGGTCCCTATAGAGCTTTTACATTTAAAGCTTCGTCCCCTTTGCGTCCCTCGCCTATATCAAACTCTACTTGCTGTCCTTCTTCTAAATTCTTAAATCCATCGCCGTCGATATTGGAATAGTGGACGAAGACATCATCTCCGCCCTCACGTTCAATAAATCCGTAGCCTTTTTGTGTGTTAAAGAACTTTACTGTTCCTGTTGCCATACTCATATCCTATCGTTAGGCGTCATTGTGTTAGATCCACGTTAGGCGATTAGAAAGCAAATTCCTTTGATAAAGAAATATTTCTTTATAGCTAGCATTACTTTCCATTCAAAACACCCAATACATCATTGAGGAGCTCAGGGTGGCTGATGATTAGACCTCTTACAATAGGAACTTCTTTGTTAAAAATAAACTCTGTTCCGTCTAACTGGCAGGCGGTTAATCCCGCAGCGCGAGCCACAGCGATGGGACCGCATACATCCCACTCATATAACCCAGAATTATGGATGTAAACATCAGCCTCTCCCCCAATCACTAGTGATGCTTTAATACCCGCAGAACCGCAACTCGCCAGTCGGGCACCAATCGCCTCTGCTACGTATGCGGCATGGTACGAATTCCATCGATTACTAATCACTAGCTTTGAATCTGATACTGGTCGTTCTTTTGGGTATAACGTTGCAGTTGAGTAGAGCCTCTTCAATGAGGGGCACGAAACAGCTCCGGCCGCTATTTTCCCATTTTCAATCAGAGCAATATGAACAGCCCATTCTTCACTACCTGCATACGGGTAATCTTGTGAGCCGTCAAGCGGATCCACGATCCAGACACGGTTTGCTTGGATCCGACTTAAATCGTCTGCCCCTTCTTCCGACAGCACAGCATCTTTCGGGCGGTGCTTTGTTAGCTCGTCAATAATTATATTGTGAGCAAAGATATCGCCTTTATCTCTCAATACCCATGAGTTTATACCTGAGGCAATTCCATCATCTCTTAATTTTAAAAGCTCTGAGCCAGCCTTTTCAGCAAGATATGAAGCTAACTCATGGTCGTCCATCTAGCTAGTTAACGGATGAAATCTGCTATGCGGTCTTTAGGCCGACCGATTATTGCCTTGTCCCCATTCACAATCACAGGCCTTTGTAATAATTGCTTATGCTTGACCAATATTTCCACTACATTTTGCGGATTATTTACGAAATCATCAGGATCTAATTCAAGTTTTTTGAATTTCGAATCTTTTCGTACGAGATCTTCTACAGGGTCCTCCAGTCCGGAGACAATTTTTTCGAGGGTAGCTTTGTCCGGTGGTTCTTTAATATACAGAACTACTTCATATTCAATTCCCTCATCCTCAGCGACCGCTAAGGCGTTTCGAGATGACCCTCAATGAGGGTTGTGATAAATCGTAATCATAAACATGACTCCTTAAATTAAATCGGTCATCTGAATACTATCTCTCAGCCAATAAAAAAATAGGTTATGTTCAATCATTCATCCAATCGCAGACTATTTCCCAACATGTTAATATTTGGAGTTGCAACTCCTCTAACGAGTTGTCATTGGAAATGACCAGGTCCGCTACTCGTCGTCGCTCTTCATCAGTTGCTTGCGACTGCATCCTTGCGAGTGCCTCTTCTTTCTCTACGCCGCGTAGTTGAAGCCGCTCAATTCGCTTTTCATATGATGCTTCGACAACTATAACCTTTTGATATAAAGGCACACCATTGATTTGCGCCAAAGGCTGCTCTACAAGAACAGCCATATCTAGTATCGTGAGCTTTGCACTTTGCTTCTCAAGCATACTAGTTAACCTTTTATTAATTCCTGGGTGTGTTATCGCTTCAAGCTTTGCGAGTTGTCTTTCAGAGTTAAATACTATTTGGCCAAGTGCAGCGCGATTAATTGTCCCATCTGGATTGAGTATGTCCTCGCTGAATGTTTCTATGATATCCAAGTACTCGTTTGAGGATTGATCCAACACAGAATGCCCTACTGCGTCAACGTTGATAACTGATGCTCCAAGTGTTTGGAATATATTGGCGACTGTGGATTTGCCAGCACCAATACCCCCCGTTAAACCTATGCAAAACGTTTGCATTTAGTAAATCCTATATGCAACTCTCGAAGTGCCCGTAGGCAGAAATTTGGGTGATGGCTGAAATCATTTAAGTCATCTAAAAACCACATTTCTTCAATTCGCTCTAGGAGAACTTTGAAGCTTAGTAGTATTTCTCTTCGGGCGAGAGGAGCACCCATACAGTAGTGAGTACCAAACCCAAAAGCTAGGTGCTGTCGTGAGTTCTCCCTTTCAAGATTCAACTTTTGGGGAGTTTCAAACATTGCATCATCAAGATTCGCGGCTGCATAGCGAACATTTATTACAGAGCCTTTAGGAATATCTACCCCATGAAATTTAATATCTTCAGCTGCTTCGCGAAATAATCCTTGGACAGGGCCTTCAAGCCTTAATATTTCTTCGACGAGTACGGGTAAATATTTTTTGGGATCGCTCTTTAGTAGATTCCATTGGTCAGGTTGTTGAATTAATAGCATTACGCCAGCAGAGATAGCATTCGTACTTGTCTCGGAACCTCCAACAAAGGTATCTGCCATCATCTCGGCGTGGAGTTCCTCGTCCGTTAAGGTTCGGCCCCATTCGGGGATTTCCGTGTTCACAAGATCGCTCAAAAGACTATCATCTGGTGTTTCTCGCAATCTATCGAATATGGGCTGAAAGTAGTGCTGAGCTTCGATTTCCATCTCAGTTGACCAGATTGCTTCTTCTTCCGTTTGCATCATTCCCAATCGCTGAACCCATGCGTCTGTCCATGCCTTAATTTTCCAAATATCTTCTTCAGGAACTCCTACTTGATGCCCTATCACAATAAGTGGAAGCGGTATTGCGAAATCACGTACCCAGTCACATCTTCCATTATCAATGAAACCATCGAACAAGCGATTAGCGAGATTCTCAACAAACGGATCCATTTTTTTGATTTTCTGGGGGCGAAACGCATGAGCAAATAACTTTCGCATTTCTTTGTGTTCCGGGTCATCCCTACCAGCTAATGTAGGAGCAGGGATCCACCCCTTCTCTCTATACAGTTCTCGCAACATAGCGGATCGCCTATCAGTCTTTGCCTTATCGCGCTTATTTCGAAATGACTTAGTGTCTTTTAAAACTTCTTGCACGTCTTCGTAGCGAGTAATAATGAACATCCCTGATTTTGGATCCTGCCAGACTGGAGCGTTATCTTGAAGGATTTTATATGCACCGTAGGGACACTCAGATATATCGGGGTCAAAGAAATCCACATCTCTTTTATTGAAACTACTCATGCTACGTTCCTTTGATCCTATCTTTGACTGCTGTTGAGTTTTCTGCAGTTGTGAAGCGATCAGCGTGGGTTAGCCTTGCTAGTTCTACCGCAATTGTCACCCAGTCATCATCTACTCTGATACCAGAACAGTCGGCAGCTATATTAAGGCTTCGAAAAATGGAAACGGTGATTGCTGCGTCTATCATCCCCTCGGTTCCAACTTCTTCACCGAGCTGTTTTCGGACTTCAGGAAGGTTTGATGTTTGTCGATTTGCCGATTCAGTAAATGCAATAAGCGATTCAGCATGCGGTACGCCAGATAGGGCTCCCGAACCGTTTATTGCATTACTTAGATCTAAATTTGAGTTAATTGCTTCGCTACTCGAACTGAGAAACATTGAGTGCGCACTTGTTCAATAAAAACATTCATTTATTGCGGAGGTTCTTGCCGCAACCAATTCAATTTGTTGACGAGATAAGCTTCTATGTTCCCAAACCATTTCGCCAAAATTAGTTCCAGAATACATAGACCTCACAAGCAGCATCCGCCTCGCATTGTCAGCTTGAGCGAGACTTAACGAGACAGCAACATGAGGCAAACCCCTTGGTGAAAAGGTCGGCAGAAACGCGACATCATTAACTAAGTCTTCGGGTCTTTCCTTCGTTGGAGCACCGTCATGGGCATTTGGCAACTTTTCTCTGGGGTAGCCGAGAATATCGGCGAGAGTAAAGACGGGAACTACTTGTGTGACGATTGCAGCAAGCTCCGCGTAGCGATCCTGACCTAGTACATCCACGATGCGGTCATAAGCGTCTCTATCTATAGTGGAAGACTCATATGTAATTTTACGAACAACCGCCCTTACATAAGGACTTAGACTCTCAGTTTCTTGATGAGAGTATTTAGATAAATCATTAACTCTTTCAACTAACGTGGGTTGACTGGAGTTTCGTACTTCTTGCGCAATCTGAATTCTTTGCTGGCCTGTCCACCAAGCACCAGGTTTTCCTAAGTTATGCCACACGATTTCAAAGCTTTGGATAACCTCATCGGGCACTATTGTCTTCAAAGGTAAGAACGGTGCCATCTCGAAAGTTTAAACCCTAGGCTCTTTTGGAAGTCCAAGCACCATCTCCCCTAAAATGTTTCTTTGGATCTGAGAGGTGCCAGCATAAATTGTTCCTGCTCGTGCGTTATAGAAGGCCCCTATCCATGAGGCACTTTGATTTGGAGAACCAGGATTGTCGGCATGAAATGAGGTTGAAGCTTTAGCACCCGAAAGAACCATGGATTCATTACCTAAAATATCTAGAGCTAATTCAGTTATTCGTTTGTGATATTCAGACCAATAAAGCTTGAACATGCTTTCTTGAGGACCAGGCTGCTTTCCATCTAAGAAGCCAGTTAGAGTTCTCATGCCGAGCAGTCGCATTATCTCGACTTCGATATATGATTGCGCCAGTCTTTGGCGAAATGCAGGTGCTGTATGCTTACCCTGTGCAACTGCTAATTCAATTAATTTATCCATTTCATTCCTGAACATAATTGGCATCGTCGCAGCACTTTCACCTCTTTCATAACCCAACAAAGTCATTGCAACTGCCCAACCACCATTAACTTCACCGACAACATTCTCTTTGCTGGTTCGAGCGTTCGTAAAAAAAGTTTCATTAAAATCCGATTCACCTGACAACATTTCAATAGGACGCATCTCAATGCCTTCTTGATCTACGGGGCATAACAAAAATGAGATGCCCCTATGCTTGGGAGCTTCTTTGTCAGTCCTACAGAGTACAAATATCCAGTTAGCGAATTGCCCCGCGGATGTCCAAATCTTCTGTCCTTCTATTACCCATTCATCTCCATCGAGAGTAGCTGAGCATCCAAGTCCCCCTAGGTCAGAGCCTGCGTCTGGTTCTGAGTACCCTTGACACCAGACATGTTCACCGGAAATTATTTTGGGAAGAAATGACGATTTCTGTTCTTCCGTGCCCCAATGCAGAATCGTGTTTCCGACCATCTGTATGCTGAATGCGTCATTTGAGCCACCGGAGGGAACTCCGGCTTTCATGAACTCTTCTGCAAGAATTACTTGTTCAAGTTCGCTTAATCCGCCACCGCCGACTTCTTTAGGCCATGAAGGGGCAAGGAATCCATTCTCTGCCAGCAACGGCCGCCAAATATTGTTGGCGAATTCGTAAGCTTCTTCGGGATTTAGCGATCCGATTCCTTCCCAATTGGAGGGTAAGTTTGTCTTTAGAAAACTTTGAACCACAGCTCGAAATTTTTCCGCTTCTTCTGAATAAGTTGGTAACAAAGTTCCTCAATTCCTAGAGAGTTAGTAGCTGTTCAGCCAACTACACCCTTATCTTTTAGTTCTGAAATAAGCTCCTCTGAATAACCTAACGCCTGAAGGGTCTCGTCATTATGTTGACCTCGGTGCGCCGCACTGTATTTTGGATCTACTGTAGTAACCGAAAATCGCGCTGCTGGTTTAGGTTGGCGAACAATTCCTGCATCTGGGTGTTCCCATTCCACCAAAGTTTCGTTATGGATAACTTGCGGATCGACAATAGCTTCTTCACCTGTAAGTACTGGCCCGCTTGGTACATCAGCTTCTATTAAAGCCTCTATCGCTTCTTCGCAGGTCATTTCCAAAAATGCGCCTGCTAGCATTTCGCCAAGCAAGACAAAGTTTTCTGGATTTGCTGCAAGAGCAGCCATCGAAGAGAACCTTTCATCCTCTCCCCATTCCGGATGACCAACTGCAGCGCATACTCCTGCTCGCTGTTTATCAGAGGCGGCGAAATACACTATTTTCCCATCACTGCACTCTGTTAAGTTATAAACACTGGATAACAGAATTCCACCATTTGCGTCATCATCTACCATTGTAAGATCCATCATTCCATCCGGCCAGAAAAAATACATACAGGCATCAACCATTGGAATTTCAACGTGTTGCCCTGCACCAGTTCTCTCTCGCGCCAATAATGCAGCAGTAGTCGCTTGCGCTACTGTCAGAGCTGTTGATTTGTCAGCATAAAGATTTCTTACCAAGTCGGGAAAAGGTATTTGGGGGTTCAGTTGGCGACTTATCACTCCACAAATTCCCTGGATCACAGGATCAAGCACTGGTCGGCTGGAATACGGCCCAGTTGGCCCAAATCCACTGATTGAGACGTAAATCAGATTTGGATTTATTTTAGATAGCTCCTCGTAACCCAATCCCATTCTATCAATTGCACCGGGTCGGAAGTTTTGGACGAAAACATCAACAGTTTTGGCCAGCTCCCTAATAATTTCAACACCTTCCTCTTTGGACAAGTCAAGGGATAAAGAATTCTTTCCCCTATTGTTATTCATGTAAAAGGCGCCTATCCCGCCCTTGTCGAAGGAAGGTAATCTTGTCATATCACCCAGCCCATCAACAGGTTCCACCTTCAATACTTCTGCTCCTTGGTCGGCAAGAAGCATCGTTGCTAGTGGCCCAGATACGACTTGCGTTAAGTCCAAGATCTTGAAACCGTCTAATGGTCCAGTCATAAATCTCCTTAGTAGTTGATAAGAGGCTATTCCCTCACTATATTCTGGCAAAATCTATCGACCTAATTTTCTTATCTTTCACCCCTAACAACGGCAGATAATAGTTGCTTCAAAATTCTTACAGCAAGATGAAGAGAGTTGGACATTAGCCCCTCATCCACGAGAAGAAAAGCTTTAGTTATGCTCTTTCGACCGTTTGACCTGAGAGGCGGTGCTCGCCATCACCGAATCCTGCGGGGGCCTGTTTGTTTGGAAGTGATAACCCAATGAATATTCCAGCTATCACAATTAAAGAAACAAATACTCCAGAGGTAAGCATAACGATGACTGGCGCCGGACACGTTCCCGCAATTGCCCATCCGCAGCCAAAGATTGCCCCGCCCTTAAGGTGATTTGCCTTTACATCTGATCGCTGAAGAGCAATCATACCCCCAAACCTTGTTTTGGTATTTCGGCTTTCTAAAATGCCGAGACCAATAGTCGCTATGAAAATCGCGGAACCCATGAACCCGAATACATAGAATTCATCTAGTTTCAACATGTTGTGTATTGTGTCGTACTCATGAAGGGACCCAGCGGCTAATACTCCCCCAAACATTGCACCGAAGGCGAGACCAATAATATTTTTCCTAAAGCGATTCATAGTTTCCCACCAGAAATCAATCGAAGAAACCCTGTTGTGAGTATTGCTGAAGTCATGAAGGTAACTGTTGCAGCAATTGAGGATTTTGACCGTTGAGCAGTTCCGCAAATTCCATGGCCAGAGGTGCAACCTCCCCCTAGTTTGGCACCGTAACCAATCAATATTCCGCCTATAAATATCGCAGGTACCATGACCCAGATAGGCGCAGCATTTCTGAAGGAGTCAAACCCGATTCTCAAACCCTTTGAGTCTTGAAGAAATTGGGTCACGACATACCCTCCCAATCCAAGCCCCGCAAAGTACCAGACTCTCCATGCGGCTCTGTCGCCTACTCTGCGAACGTGATTCATTGTATGGATATACGCACCGCTTGCTCCTAATGGCTGATTCATCATCAAGAAAAAACATACTGTAATCACACCAAGTATGGGACCGAGAATATACCAGTCAGCCTGTTGAGGTAACATAGCTCCGAAGAGCATTTTGTCCGGCATAAAACTCACGCTATTTGCAATGTGGGAGTTCGGCAACAATTAGACTAAAATTTGAGGGGGTGTAGATATGACAGATCTTCAAGAAAAAATAACTACCAAAGTTGGAATCCCCCGTGACAAAGCACCGGAACCTCCTTTGGGTACAGATCCTATAATTTTTGGAGACCGCTACTACTCTCAGGAATTTGCATCAAATGAGTGGGACCGAATGTGGACTCGAGTTTGGCAGATTGCTGGACGTGTTGACCAAATCCCATCAACTGGAGATTACATCAGCTACGAAATCATGCACGAATCTATAATCTGCGTGCGAGGTGAAGATTCACGTATTCGGGCTTTTTATAATGCCTGCCAACATAGGGGCAACCAACTTGTCACAGCGGAAATGGGCTCTCTCGCAAGTGGCGAATTCCAATGTGCCTACCATGGTTGGAGATTTAGCACTTCTGGAGAATGCACCTGGGCGTATTGTGAAGATGACTTTCCTCAAGGATCGCCATGTGGAAAAGCGAACCTTGTAGAAATCCCTTGTGATACTTGGGCCGGTTTCATCTGGTTCAATATGGATCCTGAATGTATTTCCCTTAGGGATTCATTGGAGCCTGTTGCTTCTCATCTAGATACCTACCGTATGGAAGACATGAAAAGAACCCACTGGGTGACCATAGAGGGACAATGGAATTGGAAATGCGTGCAGGATAACTTCAACGAAAGCTACCACCTTCCCTTCGTGCATCCACAGACCGTGGCTACTATGAACGAACATCACACGGGTTGCCAGTTTGACTTATACCCTTCAGGGCATTGTCGCATGCTAATGCCTGGCGGTGGTCCGGGGCCTCACTTTAGGGGGTCAGCTGAAAAGACATTTAAGGGATTACAACAAACTTTTGACTTCTGGGAATTTGATCCCGAACCATTTAGGGATGATCTACCCGGCCTCCGTGTAGCGCTTCAGGAAAGGAAACGTGAACTCTCAGAGTCAAAAGGGTATGACTTTACCCAATACTCGGATGAACAATTAACTGATCACTACCACTACACCGTTTTCCCGAATATCTCTTTCAGTATGAAGCCTGATGGTTGCATATTCCTAAGGTCTGCTCCACACCCCACCGATCCAAATAAATGCTTATTTGATATGTGGTACTTAACCATGTTCCCTGAAGGAGCGAAAGAGTACTATTCAAATTCAATGCGTGATTGGGTCTCGATAGACCATCAGGTTGAGCACGTAACTGGCATAGCCGGTGAAGTTAGTTGTGGCCCGGGCATTGATCAGGATGTCGCTATATGGTCTACTCAACACAAAGGTCTGCGCTCACGTGGTTACAGAGGAGAATACCTTCCAGCGCAGGAGAGAAGAATCCGGTATTTCCATGAGACTCTTGACCGATACCTTGCCATGGACCCTGCATGAGCAATGATAACTCTCACGAGTTGGGAAATCTCGAAGATTTAGAAGAGGGTGGAATGCGGGTCTTTGAAGACATCGGCGATTATGGAATCGTTGTCTGTCGTGTCAACGGGGAATTATATGCTTTAGAAGATAACTGCAGTCATGCAGACACGCCTCTCAGTGAAGGACGTTTACGATCTCATAACCTTACATGCCCCTTACATGGAACATCATTTGACGTACGAACCGGAGAACACAGTGGACCGCCGGCATATGAAGGGGTTCCATGCTTTAAGATAGAGGTTGATAATGGAGTTGCCGTAGCTTTACCGCTAGAAAATAAAGCAAACAACGACGACGGCTATGGGGGCATCGGCGGAATGTTCCAAACACGCTAGGGCGATACAAGATGAGAACTATAGACAATCCAGTAGCAATTGTTACAGGTGCAGCACAGGGACTTGGTAAAGCAATCGCTAAACGATTAGCAGATGAAGGTTGTAGAGTTTCAATAACCGACAAGAATTCGGAAGTCGTTGTCGCTGGAGAAGAAATAGGAGCCGAATCCTATGTTGGTAACGTTGGAGAGGCTCGACATGTACGACAGGTGGTTGATTCTGTCCTCAAAATTTACGGCAAGATTGATATTTTGATCAATAACGCCGGTGAAGTCTTTCCCACCGGACCTCGAGATGACTGGGATACGACTGATGAGATGTTTGACAGGGTCTTTTCATCTAACACAAAAGGAGCTTACTTATTTGGTCGCGCAGTAGCTTCTTGCATGATGCAAAATAATTTCGGCCATATCCTAAACGTTAGCACTGATCACGTAAAGCCCTCTCCGACTTCTGCAAGGCATCATGGACACGGAAATATGGATCTATACAACGCAAGCAAATGGGCTTTGAACGGATTTACATTTGATTGGGCAAAGTCGCTTGCGAAGTACAATATTCGTGTAAATAACTTGTGTGTTGGTGCTACTAACACTGAGATGCTCAGAAAATGGAGTGGCTCAAACCCAGACCCTGAGTGGGTAAAGAGTTGGATGAAGCCAGAAGACGTAGCCGAAGTCGTTATTAGCCTTATTGAAGAAGGGCCTGATGGAAGAACGGGAGATAACGTAGGACTCTACGCTGGCTTTGATTGTATTCTTCCACCAGCTGAAACATAGTTATATCGCAATAGCACTATAGTTCTACGTTCAAATCCCAGCAGGTATGGATATCACCAAGATTGAGAGCAGTTAACTTTGGGTTTGTACCTTTTTGTAGTTTTAGGTCTGGATAGGAATTTAGAAGGAGTTCCGATGCGACCACAGCGCAGTCGCGAACGATCGCATACATTGACCTAGCTCGTTCCTTTGGGACAGCAGGGTGGATAGAAGGCTTACCAAGAGAGAATGCTATTCCTGAGGGCAACCCATCTGCCCTATATTGACCTCTTGGTTCTCGCTGGCATAAATCTTTCCTCCCGATAACAAATTTATTTGGTTCATTAAATTGCCTTGGGTCCCGATTTGCTGCTGCAGCGGAACACATCAATAGTCCACCCTGAGGGATTAAGCGGCCAAAGCGCTCAATTTCATATTTTGCAAACCGTTCGGCCGATAAAACAGGTGGGCTAAACCTGAGAGTTTCTAACCATGCGAACTTAAGCATTCGTCGATCATCTAAAACTTTTTTCATCTCGCTTGGATTAGTCATCAAATTAAACCACAGGCTTGATAGGCCACCTATAAGTGTGCCTTGATCGATATCAAGAAAGGTCAGAATCACATCCTGTGCTGTCACATCGCGATTGAGATTTGCAGTTTGGAGGATGCTAGTTATCAGGTCATTCTGCGGCTTGAGTCGTCGAGCAAGGCAAACCTCACCCACCATAGTTTCCATTCCTTGCATAGCTGCAATACCACGTTGTTTGTGGCTGGGGTTCCACCCATCTACAAGTCTTGATTGCCAATAGAGAGCCATGAATTGCTCTACATCCTCATCTGGAATGCCTATTACTTTCCCGAACAGGCGAAGAGGAACTTGAGTACAGAATTCCGTTGCTAGGTTAATTTCTTTCTTATCAAACGAAGTTAGAACCTCATCAACTACATCGGTTATATGGTTATCTACTAGGTTTTCATATTCTTGTTGGATTTCTTTTTCTTGCCAAAGACTCACAGAGTCGCTCTTCATCAGATTATGCCAACTCTTAGGGCGGGTCTCAAAATTCCTGTCATCAGTAAATACAGATGTAACGTCATCATAACGAGTTATCCAAAATCGGTTATTTAACCAGTCCCGATAGCAAGGATAATTCTCACGGAGTATCTCAAGAAGAGGATACGGGTCCTCAAGGTATTCATTAGAAATCAGTTGACGAGGTTTTATAAGATTAGTTGTCTCACCGACTCTTTCGCGCTGGTAGACCTCGTAAGTTCTGTAACCTGGAGCTGCTTCTGGTTCCTCGTCATGGTTGTATTCCTCTGAAAGGTCCATATCAGTTCGTGGGGATTTCAAAGTCAAGCCATAATTCTCGTATGGAGCCAAGCCCTATAGGGGCAAGAGAAACACCATCTATGTCTTTAGGCATACGCTCCTTATTGATACGAACATTCCGAAATGCGGATTCGAGAATTTGCGAACCTATGACAGTTTCTTGATGAGAGATCCATGCTCCAGGACATAAGTGTGGGCCCACTCCAAAGGCCATATGACTGCACTTTCCTTCTTTGTTATAACCTGACCGCAAAATTTTACCCGAATATAGATCGTCACGGAAGATATTGAATTCCTCGGGATTCAAAAATATTCTCTCGTCATGGTTTGCTGATACATCAACCATATGGATTAGGGATCCGGAAGGGATTGTGACTCCATGCATTACTATCTCATTAGTGTTGTGCCTTGGTTGGCCACCAATTGAGGTTGAATGCCTGAGCATTTCATGAAAAGCGGTATCCCAAAGTTCTTCGTTTCTTTGAACTGCTTGATACTGGTCCTTATGCTGGAGTAACAAATACCACAAATTCATTATTGCTCCTCGTGTAGTTTCTCCGCCTCCACCCACTACCAAAGCTATAAATGAAGTTATTTCTTCTGTAGACATGACATCGCCGTCAATTTCAGAATTGCACAGCTCCGAAATGATATCCATGCATATCTCTTGACCTGACTCATCTTCCAAGTAGGTTGGGTTACCTCTCTTCTCTTCGACAAGATCTTCTACATAGTTTTCTAAGTCTTGCCGTGCCTCAAGTCCTTCGTGATGTGTCTCTGACCCACCTAGCCCAGACATCATAGCATCGTACCACCAGGTAAATTGCTGCCTTGCATCTTGCGGTATCCCAAGCACCTCTGCAACGACACTGATAGGGAACTCGTTTGCAAAGGCTTTTCCTAATTCCAGCGTCGCTATCCCCCTCTCATTGTCAATAATGAGATCTTTAGGGTTATCTTGTGACCACCATTCTTGAATTAATTCCTGAGCGATTTCCTCAAGAGCGTGCAATCTCTTGGTGAGTGCTGCTCCAACTAAATGACGGCCGTATATGTTTCTTCGTCTGCGGTGTTCTATTCCACTCAATTCAAGTTGCGTATTACCCAATACTCCACTTGATGAGCCTTTAGGGATCGTGTTAAAGCCTAATTCATCAAAATAAGAATTTGTTATGTCCTCGTATCGAGTAACAAAGTAGCAATTATGTAGTTCGTCGTGAAAAACCGGATAATGATCTCTCATTATTTTGTAGTAGGGATATGGGTTGCGCCCAAACTCTCCACTGTCAAATATGCGTGGATCAATGAGTGGTACTCCATTCTCGTCGAAGCCCATGTCAACTGCTTCCCCTACTGGCATATGTGGGAATTTTCTTTGAGCTGCCTCGTGGTTTTCTTCGAAATTCAAGATTTCGTTCATTGCGTAATTTGTTGATTCTCTAGCCATAGCGCCTCAGGTTAGTAGGTGAATTCTCTCCGCTCCATCTTCATTCAAAAATCAAGGAACAATTCCATCTTCTTTCAAAAGGTCCCTATGTGATTTTCCAATACCTAATTCAGTCATTATCTCATCAGCATGCTCATTCAAGATCGGAGCACTAGCTAAGTTTGTGAGCTTAGTTTTGCTAAATAATGTTGAGTGTCGAGGCGTTCGAACTTTTCCGGCTGTGGGGTGCTCCCACTCATAGAACGTCTGATTATGGCGTATTTGGGGATTGTCAAAAGTCTCTGCTATCTCCGTTACTTCACCGCATGGGACGGAGTGTTCATGTAACTTCCCAGCTATATGATGCGTGTCGAACTCTCTGAAAGCATCAGCTATCAGGGTCCCCAATATTTCATTGTTATTGTCAGTATGGCGCGCTTCGCGTGTAGCAAATCTTGGATCAGTAAACCACTCTGGATGGCCAAGGGATTGATAGAGACCTTTAATTTGGCTATCGGTAACTGCAAAGTACACGATGTGGCCATTTTTAGTTTCAGTCATGTTCATGAGTCGACTAAGATGAGTACCTGGTTCGACATCTTCGTCAAGCAAAGTTTCAGCCATCCCTCCATCGGGCCAAAGGAAAGATATAGCTACATCGACCATAGCTATCTGCAGTTCTTGACCTCCACTGCCTTTCTCTCTAGCAAAAAGCGCTGCTGTTACAGATAAAGCGATTTCCCAGGCAACTGCTTTATCAATGATTGCTGTTCGCATCAGGTCAGGAAATGGAATTTCAGGGTTAACCTGCAAACTCACATACCCACATTGTGCTTGCAGAACTGGGTCATATACGGCCCGTCCAGAATACGGGCCATCTTGTCCGTAACCGGAAAGTGAAACATAAATAGCAGAGGGGTTAATTTTGCTAATTGACTTATAGTCAAGTCCAAGGTTTTCTATCTTGCCCGGCCTCATGGACTGCACAACAACATCGGCACCCCGAATAAGATCTAAGGCGACTTCTTGCCCTTTCGTTTCTTTCAAATTTATCTGTATGGAACGCTTACCTCGATTACAGTTTAGAACTGCGCTATTCATGCCTCCCTTAGAAAATCCGGAACTGCGCGTAATGTCCCCAATTCCAGGATACTCAACCTTTATGACGTCAGCCCCAAGCTCAGCCAATAACATTGTTGCTACTGGCCCAGCAACAACTTGCGTGAAATCAACGATTTTAATTCCCTCTAATGGACCCATAACCTATCTCAGTGCTTGATAGACGACAGCTTTGAGTTCTCTACGAATGGGATAAAAGCTTGATGGCATAAACTGTGTCATGAACACACAAGTCAGTTCTTCCTTAGGATCAACCCAGAATCTTGTGCTTGCTGCCCCACCCCAAGCAAATTGCCCCTGTGACCCTAGAGCCGCGTTAGCTATTGGGTCTTGCAGAACTGAAAATCCTAAACCAAATCCCATTCCTTCCATAGCTGTCTCAGAAAATGTTGATTGCCCAAAGTCATTTAACGTTGTTTGGTTCGGCAAATGATTTGATGTCATGAACTCAAGTGTTTTACGCCCAATTACCCGCTTCCCTTCAAGTTCTCCACCATTCATTAGCATGGTTACGAATCTTTGGTAGTCATCAGTAGTTGATACGAGCCCACCACCTCCAGATAAGAAGGTTGGTTTTGCAAGATAATGACTTGACTCCCAATTATCGATTCTCGTTAACGGATTTTCTTTGGTGAACGCATAATTTGAAGTGAAGCGATCTATATTCTCATCACTGACTTGAAACGCAGTATCTATCATTCCTAACGGTGTAGTTATGTGCTGTGAAATATATTCATCAAGAAATATTCCGCTTATAACTTCGACGAGCCGTCCGCAAACATCAGTTGACATTGAGTAATTCCAACTTGTTCCGGGATCAAACAAAAGAGGCATCTCTGATAGACGCTTAACTGTTTCCTCAAGGTTAGGTTGCTGATCATCATTCAGACGCATCGCTATGCTTCCCAAATTTGAGCTCCTGTACATTTTGTCCAAGTTGTTTGAAAAGTGAAAGGCATATGTCAGTCCGGATGTGTGCATTAACATATCGCGCATGGTTAGCGGAGTCTGCGCAGGACGCAGAACAGGATTTAAGTATGAACCTCCGATTAATACCTGAGGGTCAGAGAATTCAGGCAGAAATTTCTCTACCTTATCCTCAAGAAGAAAGAGTCCCTGTTCATAAAGTTGCATTAAGGCAATAGAGGTAATCGGTTTCGTCATTGAATAAATACGAAAGACCGAATTATCCTGGAGATCACGACCTGTCTCGATATCTGCTTTTCCAACGGTATGCCGAAGAACAACTTCGCCACGGTGACTTATCTGGACTTGAGCACAAGGGAATTTATTATCACTGACGTAACGGTCGCATAATTCAGTCACACGATTTAATCTTTTGCCATCAAATCCAGTACTCATTTCGCTCCCTTAAAAGCCTTTTATACGACTAAAGTCTAGACTGACATAATTCATTCCTTAAAATAGCGAGTTTATTAATATGACGTCAGATGTTGAACAACAGCCAAAGAAGGCGGATTTCATCAGAGATTCGGTCAAAGCTGACATATCTTCGCAAAGGCACTCCGGCAGGGTTCAGACCAGATTTCCACCTGAGCCAAACGGCTACTTACATGTAGGGCACGCTAAATCAATATGTCTTAATTTTGGCATTGCTGAAGAGTTTGGCGGACTTTGCAACTTACGTTTTGATGACACGAATCCTGAGACGGAAAATGTTGAGTTCGTAAATTCAATTCATCATGATATTGAATGGCTCCTTGGCAAGGCATTATCTACCGACCCAGTATTTGCTTCCGATTATTTTGAGAATATGTTTGAGTGGGCAATCACACTGATTACAAAAGGCAAGGCATACGTAGATGACCAAGATGCCACCACAATTTCTGAGCTAAGGGGTTCTTATACGAAAGCCGGTGTGGATAGTCCTTTCCGAGAAAGGAGTCCTGAGGAGAATCTAGAACTATTCCTAAAGATGAGAGACGGCGGATTTCCTGAGGGTAGTTGTGTCCTAAGAGCCAAAATAGCCATGGATCATGAAAATATGAATATGCGTGACCCTGTTCTCTACCGGATCAGGAAGAAGTCTCACTTCCGCACCGGTAGCAAATGGGTTATTTACCCTACCTATGATTGGGCACATGGCCAGTCAGATGCATTAGAGAAGGTAACGCATTCCCTCTGCACGCTTGAATTTGAGTCTCATAGATTGCTATACGATTGGTTTCTCGATCAACTTGAAGTGCCATTTGCTCAACGGCCTTACCAAACTGAATTTGCTCGACTAAATTTCACTCATACTGTCTTATCTAAACGGCTTTTAAAGAAACTAGTTGAGGATGAAGTGGTTGAAGGTTGGGATGACCCACGAATGCCAACAATTTCTGGCCTGAGAAGAAGGGGCTACCCATCAAAATCTATACGAGACTTTTGCCAACATATCGGAATAGCGAAGACCAACAGTACTCATGAAATTGAACTTTTAGAGTCATTTGTTAGAACTGAACTCAATCAATCCTCACAAAGGAGAATGGCGGTGATTGACCCCGTAAGACTAACGATCACGAACTGGCCGGAAGGAACGACTGAATATAGGACTGCAATTAATAATCCAGAGGACGAGAGTGCGGGAACAAGAGAGGTACCTTTCTCTGGGCAACTTTTCATAGAGCGCGAGGACTTCATGGAAGATCCACCAGCGAAATTCTTCCGCTTGTCACCAGGTAGAGAGGTTCGACTACGGTATGGATACTTTGTAACATGCACAGACATCGTAAAAGATAAGTCTGGAAAAGTCGTAGAGATTCTTTGCACATATGACCCTGAAACTAGTGGCGGAAAAGCTCCTGACGGGCGAAAGGTCAAGGCGACAATACATTGGGTTGAGCAGACTAATTGCATTAGAGGTTCGGTAGCTACATACGATCGCCTATTCTCCTCTGAGAGACCTGATTTACTTGACGACCCTTTCGAGGACTTGAATAAAGAGTCCTTAAAAATTCTTGAATCTGCTGTTTTCGAACCAGCAGTAGCTGACATAGCAAACGGTGAGGCAGTTCAATTTGAAAGACTCGGGTACTTCTGCCGTGACGAATCCCAATTAAACCTTTTCCATCGCACCGTCGGACTCCGAGATGAGTGGGCTAACATCCAAAAACGCAACAAATCTAAATAGCAGCTCGTTCTTCTGGGGTTCGCACTCTTCCATCTCCATGATTGAAGAGAACATCGTTATAGCCTTTGCCTTCAGGCAGAGCATTTAAGTACTCAGATTTATGGAAACTTACGTAAACAGTTCGTCGGCACTTACCTGATTTAGTTGGCGGTGGGGCTACATGCAATGTATGCCCGTAGTGGATAGTTACATCTCCTGGACTTGCAGAGATTGGAACAGCTTTATCACTCACCTCAGCAACGTCTAGACCGCCAGAGTAACGATGTGATCCCGGCAGAAATATCAGTTGCCCGGACTCCTCGTTAGCCTCATCAAGTTGAACCCCAATGTTTAAACCAGGACAAATGAGAGGGTGGCCTCCCATTCCACAATCACGATGCCATGGAAGGTCAGATAGTCCCTGCTCTATTTCAGGAACTTTCATTACAACAGAGATACCGTCGCCATGATCTGGAGTTGGGAACAATTTCTCTTCTGCAAGACTTGCGAGATTTAGTAAACGTTCATCGTTTGGCAATTGTGAAAACTGGTCTGAGCCTATATTGAGGTACGTAACTCTGCAGCAGTGTTCATCTCCACTTTTATCTGTTGCCCACCAAGATCTCTTATCTTCCACGGACGCTGCTGACTTCCGTTCCTCGATTTCGCTTGACATGAGTTCTATCTCATTAGCGCTGAAGACATTCTTAACCAGAATAAACCCCAGTTTACTTAATGAATCCCGCATTTTTCTGCGATCAGAACCGTAGTCAAATACGTGGGATCCTTCGCTAGGTATATCCTCATTAGAAAAGATTGGGCGGCTGTTATAAAGAGCTTGAAGAGGCGCTTCCCATGCAGCTACGTGATTAAATTGACCTGCAATAAGTGAAATTTTATTTTGCAAAATCAAACCCATCATGGACCAAGATTCACTTGCAAGATTTTCCCACGTTTCTCTATCAGTGCGTAAGATTACCTTCGCTTCATCAGCATTTTTGTCTAACTCTATTCCTTTATTAGTAGAAGAGAGCCTGAACTCATGATTTTCACCTAATTTCACGCCAAGAGACCGCCCAATTCCAACAGAGAGCGCCGCTTGCTTTCCAAGCGTTCCTCCACCGGCTTCATTAAGTACATGTTCATGAAGTTCTGCGATACTGCGCTGGGGAAAGAATGTGGCATCAACTTGCATGCCCTAAGTGTACTCTCGTTAAGCTGGCTGAGAAATTCTTTCACTTTGGTTTAATTTTTACAACCATTCAGACTTGAGGTGGTCCGGTATCGGTCGCACTCTAGGATACCAAGGAGAACGAAGAGGGTCACCTTCCTTTAGGGATAGAGAGAGCCCCGGTGTCAGAGGTACGGTTGGTTTCGTTTCTGGCCTGGTGGCATAACAGATATCGTCGCCATAAATTCTGATCGTGATAGCTCTTCTTCTTCCTGATGATGACGTGGGGCCACCTCCATGAAGCACACTTGGGTGAGCAATAATGATATCCCCTGGGGTGATCTCCCATGACCGGATGTCATAGTCATCTCGGTGTTTTTCAATATCTGGTAGCGGTGGGTAGGAATCATCGTAGTGTGGGTGAGTTGGGTCTTCGGAAACTTTTGATGGGTTGAAACCATCGTAAATTAAACCTCTTTGTGAACCCGCCACATATTCTAAGCATTCTGCTTTAGTTAGGGCGTCTAGCGAAATCCAAGCTGAAGCTATCTGGTTTCCTTGTATTGGCCAGTAAGGGGTGTCTTGATGCCAAGGTGTTCGGGCGGCATTCCCCTTTTCTTTAATGAAAAATTCATCCGAATACAGCCACAAATTCTCAGATCCGATAAGTTTTCCGATCAGGTCCGCTACCGGAGAATCATAAACTAGTCTTCTGATCTCTGGGATGACTTCAAAGTTACGTATAGTCTCAATAAACTCGCCTTCTTCACCTTCAAAGAAAAGGTGCTTTTCTTGACTACTGTTGTTGAGTACTCGCTGCAGACCTAATTCTAGTAATAGAAGCCATTGAGGGTCGAGTGCGTTTTCCAACATGACAACTCCATCACGTTTGAATGCTGCTTTAATGTCATCTGTGATAACGGCAAGCGGATCGTCCAAAGCGATTCTCTGAGGTGATTTTAAGTTAGAAGCTCGAATCCGTGAGTTTTTGTTTTCCATGGTTATGACTGACGAAAATTTTGCATTAGGTCTCCAGGTAAAGACTCATCAAAGAATAACCTATCTTGAAATTTTCTCATTCCAGAAAGCCATTTCTCGGGGTTTTTGGCTTTGAATTCTGTGTAACCTTGCACTTGGTCGTGAGGAAGTATCATAAAGCGCTCCTCTCTGATAGCTTCCATACATAACTCAGCCACATCGTTTGGCTCTATGATTCCGTCCGAACTTGCTACTCCCCCTTCTTCCCATTCTGGGTCCTCATCTTCTTTGTTATCAGGGCTGTTTGTTAGGATGTCCGTTCTAACTGCTTGAGGACACAATACAGAAACTCTTATTCCTTGGTGAAAGTGGGTAATGGAGATCCATTCAGCTAAGGAAACTGCTGCGCTTTTAGTTATTGAGTAGGAAAGGGAGCCTATTTGAGTGAGCAACCCAGCTGCAGAGGCAGTATTTAAGAGGTAGCCACCACCGTTAGCGATCATTTGTGGCAAGACAGCGCGAGCCGCATAAATATGAGCCATTACATGGACTTCCCACATCTTTTGGATACGTTCGTTCGTGTCTTCTAAACCTGCTGATGTAACAAATCCAGCGTTTGAACAGAACAAATCTATCGGTCCATGATCATGCTCAATCGTGGCTACCATCTTTTGGATTTGGTTTTCATTGGAGACATCAACCTCGTGAGATATTCCGTTAATCTTTTCCGCTACTTTGGTAGCATTCTCACCATTCTTGTCGGCAACGATAACTATGCGAGCGTTTCTGCTAGCCGCGACTTCAGCGAGAGCAGCTCCAATACCTGCTCCGGCACCGGTAACTACTACTACTTTCCCTTCAATTTCCATGGATCTCTTCTTTCTATAGGCATGTTCTTCAATAGAAATACGTTTTCACGTTAATTCAAGTAAAGATGACTTTTTCAAATTCGGCGAATAAAAGACATTTTTCATTTTTTTCAGTACAATGTAAGTGCTGTGGCGTTATCACGTGACTTTACCCGAGAGTATTGTCCGTGAATTACGTAGCGGCTCGGACCCAAGGGTTCGAATAAACAAGGAGAATACGTTATTAATAAAGGTAGTTCTGACATGACTGCTCATGAGTTTGAAATCATGGTGCAGCGACATCTTGATGGACTGACGGATGAGAATACCCTGCACAGACTGCAGAGTAATCAGTCGCGATGGGTGGAAACTCTTTTCAGGTTCCTTGAACAAACTGATAAGAGCATTACACGTGTGCGTCGACAACATAGAGGGATTGAACGTAGAACTGTTTTGGATGACTTGAACTCAGAAGCTGATCGGATAGATAAAGTTTTAACAGATATACTCGGTCCAGCTCCCAGCCAAGAAGTTATCGCCACAGATATCGAAGAAGATGCCTCTAAAGCTCAAATCCAGCTCGCATGGAGAGACGGAAGGCTCATTGCGTGGCTAGGTGCACATAAATCTCAAACATTTGGACATGAAACCATCCTGGATAGCCTTGGACGCATTGGAGCGAACTCTATTGAATGGAGCGCCTCTGACGACCTGCAACTTCCTAACGAGCAATCAGCTCCCTGCGTGTCCGCACCTATTTCTTCAACCTTAGGGTGGCTCGTATCCCTTGGCAGTGATCGACCTGATTCGGTTGGGGCAACATCAATTTGGATGGGGTTAGCTGCAGGTTTAGCTGTGAAACTGGTTGTTGAGGGGAAAATTTATCCAGCCCTACACGAAGTAGGAGGTACTCATAATTCTGATTCAGGTGATGCTCTATTCCATGTGAGGTGGTCCCCTGCTCTGATTGATTTGGATGCCCACGCAGCGCTTGTCGCTTCGACTCCAAGTGCTGTAATGCTTGCATGCGATGAGACAGACCGTCATCGTTTCGTTGGAAAAGTTTTATCAGATTTAACTGATTCAATTGTTCGCATGGCAGCGGGTCAAGTCAAACTTCCTTATGCTCCTGCTGATATTAAATCAAGGGAAGATTTCGGTGAGATGGTTGTAGCGGGCCTTGATGGAATGGCTTTTCGAGGCAATTCGGATTACGGATCAGATATCTCTAGAAGACTTAATCAGTGG
This sequence comes from uncultured Candidatus Nemicrothrix sp., assembly GCA_913046155.1. Taxonomy (GTDB): domain Bacteria; phylum Actinomycetota; class Acidimicrobiia; order Acidimicrobiales; family UBA8592; genus UBA8592. Next base: position 72,561 of record CAJWRY010000001.1, read on the forward strand.
GCTGTTCCAGTAACAGGCATCGAGAAGCTCCGCCTCTTGGTTCGCCTCAGCCCTCCTGATGATTCAGGAGCTTGGCTAAGCGAAGTGCTCGTTCCAATTGAGTCTGGCGGCCTGGAACCTATTGAAATAACTATAAATACTGGGAGTGAAACCCGGCGCAAACTAGTAAATAAGCAGATTTCACGACTGGAACGTCTTTTCCCTGAACTATTAAGACCTGGAGGTCGAAGGCGGGGTGAAGTTCTTCTCTCACAATCAGAGGCTTGGGATTTGATGACCCATACTGGCGAGAAACTTAAAGCGGCAGGGTTTGACGTTGAAGTTCCTGCTATGTCGAAACGAAAGGCGACTCCAATATTACGGATCACAGCAGAATCACAAGAAACCATGGTAAGTGCGCAGCAACTTGCTGATATCAGTTGGAGTGCCGTGTTTGATGATGTTGAACTTAATGCCGAGGAGATAGAGCGTCTTGCAAGTGAAGCTCGACCGCTTGTTGAGTCTAAAGGACAATGGATTGAATTAGATAAAGCTGATCTTGCAGAAGCAGCCGCAGCGCTTGCTGAATACTCTAAGAAAACTCAAATGAGCGGAGCGGAAATGCTTCGCCATGCTTTGGGTCTTGAGGGGCGCGCCCTCGGAGGCATCACGCTTGATGGTGACGGGTGGGCCGCAGATTTATTGCGAAGCGTAAAGGACTTACCGGAGAACCCTATTACGAAGCCCGAAGGCTTTGTGGGCGAACTTCGCTCATATCAAGCAGATGCTTTAGCATGGATCAATTTCCTTGACAACGCTGGTTTAGGAGGATGTCTTGCGCTTGATATGGGCTTAGGGAAAACTCCCACAACATTAGCTAATCTAGCTAACACTCCCCGTCCAGAACCTGGCCTCGTGATTGCTCCACCAGCTGTAGTCGGGAACTGGAGAGTTGAGGCAACTAGGTTTGTCCCTGATGCTTCAGTACTGGTTCATCATGGCCCTAATAGAGCTAAGGGAGATAAGTTGAAGAACGCAGTAGCTAAACATGACATTGTTATAACTACATATGGGACTGCTGTCAGAGATATTGACCAGCTCAAAGAAATTCAATGGTCAAAGGTAGTTCTTGATGAAGCACAAGCAATTAAGAATCCCGCAGCTGAGACTTCGCAACAATTACGGAAGTTAAATGCCCATTCACGAATTGCTCTAACGGGAACGCCGATAGAAAACGGTTTGGGTGACCTATGGTCAATTCTAGACTGGGCAAATCCGGATCTTCTTGGCCCTCGAAATCAGTTCATTGCCCAACTTACGCCTGAGAAACGTATTGAATCAGGAAATGAAAATGCATTGAAGGCATTAAACGGGATCATGGTCTACCGGCGAACGAAATCTGAGCCTTTAATCGCAGCTGAACTTCCAGACAGAATTGATGAGCTTGACCATTGCGCTATGACTGCTGAACAAATAGGACTATACAAAGCTGTCGTCGATAGTTTGATAGAAGAAACGGAAATGACTAAAGCCGGGTCACCTCAGAGAAAAGGTGCTGTTCTTGCCGCCATTACTGCTTTGAAGCAAATATGTAATCATCCATTAAATTACCAAGATGATGGGCTCGGAATTGAGGGTCGATCTGGGAAGTTAGAACGACTCTACGAGATAATGGAAACTGTGTTTGCTGCCGATGAACGTGTTTTGGTGTTCACACATTTTGCAACTTGGGGTGAACGCCTTGCCACTCATCTCACTGAGCGCTATGAATTGCCAATTCATTGCTACCACGGTGGTTTGGGGAGATCTGCTCGCGATCAAATGGTTGATAGTTTCCAGAAAGGGAAGGGTCGAGGTGCTATGGTTCTGTCTCTTAAAGCTGGAGGGACGGGCTTAAATTTGACCGCAGCAAATCATGTTGTCTTATATGACCGGTGGTGGAATCCTGCAGTTGAGGATCAAGCCAGAGACAGAGTCTGGCGTATTGGACAGAAAAATACTGTTATCGCCCACCGGCTAATTTGCCCGGGAACCGTTGATGAACGTGTCGAGGAAGTTGTTGCGGGGAAACGGCAAATAGCTAACTTAGTTCTGCCGAAATCCAGTTCAATTGGTGACCTTGACGCTACCCAGTTGCAAGAAGCTTTGGGAATTGATGCTGACTCGTTGCTTGCGTTTGAATCGGCGCAAGGAAATGGAGAAGCTTCATGACTAGAAGAAATGCGACTAGGGGTTCGTCCGCTGCTCAACCTATGAATACGACGGGCAGGAAAAAGCGACGTAGGAACAGAAATAGAGCAGACCCAAAAAAGTTTTGGGGAAACAAAGAGGCTCTTCCGTTGCCTGTTCATGATGTGGAAGTTCCGTCGACAACGCAAGCTGTTTTGGACTCTTTGGGGAAACCTCCTATACCGGGACAGGAAGTGCCCTCTTTGGAATATTTAGGCGAGATCTATAACCGTTCAGCAGGACTAGCGTTCGCGCTGGCTGCTGCCGGAGGACTTGATAAATCCCTTCCTGACGGCATTGATCAAGAACTAGACCCTGTTAATACTATTAATGACGATGATCCCTATAATATTCTTCGACCTGAAGATGATATTGATGGGAATCGTATTTAAAATAATTTTGCTTGGACGCTTATTTCATCTCCGGTTATTTTCCCAGTTTCAACGCTGATTCCTAAGAGTTCATCTAAATCTGCGAGTAGTGTCATTCCCGAACTGTGGTTGAGCGCAGCTATCCTCCCGACAACACTTCTCACTTTCATATCATGACTGCCAGTTGAGAGACTGATTGGGTATTTTTGAATCTTTTCCCAACATGTTTCTGTACTGTATTCGTTGTCCCATGTTGTAGCTATTTCGGTAATCTCAGTTATTCCTGAGGTCAGGATACAGTCTTTTACTTTTCCTAAAAGTATTTTGAGTTCTTTTTGTAGGGAGTCTCGCACTAAAGGGTTCAGTAATCCATCTATCTTTTTTCGTATTGAGATTGCTTGCCCTATACCCAATTCCTCGGTAATTAGGTCTTCTAGCAACCGTACTGTGATCCCATCAGGTGTTTCCACGACTAAGACTGCGTGAATGGCGCCTTGTTCAAGAAGGCGTGTGTGGATTCTAGTTGACGCACTTGTACCAACTTTTGTTGATCCGTCAAAGAAACCGGCAATGTAAAGAATATTTTCCTTTTGCATCCGCTTAAGGATTTTTTGTGAAATTGAGCTTCGGTCTTTTGTATGCACGTTATGGAATTGTGCTGCGAAAATATTATCTTCTCGAATGCAGCTGCCACATTTCTTTCCGCTTTTGACTAGTTTCTCACACCTATTTTGTTTCTCGTCCTCGAATAGATCACCGTAATTGACACACATTCTCTCCAGTGGTGTAGGTACCTGATATGAAAAGTCATACCCTATCAAACTCTGAGTGGTGACCGTCTCTGCATCGTGGTCGTAAATTTGGATATGTGGTTGATTGTTTCTCCACAATACTTTCAGGTAAGTAATTTTTCTGTAGGAACTATCGTTGACTATTTTTTTCATTCTAAATATTTTAATCGGTGTACGTTAAGAGTGTTCTAAAGCTATCGTTCGTATTTATGGATACTTCTCCCCCATCTCAATTTATTGTCACTTTGGATGTTGAAGGTGTTTTGACACCAGAGATATGGATAGCTGTCGCTGACCATTTTGGTATTGATGAACTGAAGAGGACTACAAAAGACGAACCTCATTATCAGTTACTCATGGAACAGCGAATTAGGTTGGTAAATGAGCACGATATCAGTTTGGCGGATATCCAGTCTATTATTTCATCGTTATCTCCCCTTGAGGGTGCTTTGGCTTTTCTAAATGAGCTACGTTCAACTGTTCCAGTAGTCTTGCTTTCTGATACTTTTGAGGAATTTATTGGCCCATTGATGCTTCAATTACAGAAGCCTTTAGTTTTATGCCATAGGCTTTTGATTGATGACGATGGACATATCTCAAGCTTTGCGGAGCGAATTCCAGACCAGAAGTTTGAAGCCGTTCGTGCTTTACAGAGGTTAAATTATCAAGTGATCGCAGCCGGTGATTCCTACAACGATTTATCAATGATTGATCAGGCTGACGCAGGGTTTTTATTTAGAGCCCCGAACCATGTTCGCACAGAGCGTTCCGACCTTGCGTGCTTTGATGATTACAGCGATTTGCTCTCATCCATCAAGAACATTATCGAAAGCGGTTGCTAGTCCCATCTAACAGGCAATTTTGAGAACCCTTTGAGAACGCCTGCTGAAGTTTGTGTGGGAGGTCCATTAGCACGTATTTTCGGCAATCTTCTGGTTATCGCTGCTAGAGCAACCTTCCCTTCAAGGCGACTTAACGGAGCTCCAAGGCAATAATGCGATCCGACTCCAAATGAAGTGTGGTTACGAAGAGCTATAGGGTCTCTATTTATATCAAATACATCCGGATTCTTCCAGAGGTTCGGATCTCTATTTGCAGAACCGAACATCATACAAACCTTAGAATCAACAGGTACTGTAACTCCGTGAAAAGTAACTTCTTCTGTATTTGTTCTGAATAAGCCGTGTACTGGAGCATCAAATCGGAGACTTTCTTCAATTGCATTTGGAATTCGGTCAGGTTCTGATTTGAGGACTTCAAATTGCTCTGGGTATTCCATGAGTCGATGCAGAACGTTCCCTATCATGAGGGTTGTTGTTTCTGAACCGGCTACTAGAAGAAATTGGCAGAATCCAAGTATTTTCTTTGTTGAGAGGTTCTTGCCGTCATTAGTTACCGTAAGTAGTCGAGTTAATAAGTCTTCAGGGACGTCCTGCCCGGTAATCAGACGATCTTTTCTTTCTGCAATATGGTTGCCGAAATATTCGAAGAAGTCCTGATAGGCCGATTTTACTTCAGTGGACGCTTCTCGTCCTCCTGAGTATGCGACTGCCTCTGCCATTCGAAGTACCCAGCTTCGGAAAAGGCCGATGTCTTTTGTGGGAGTACCGAGCAACCAACACATAACAGTAAGAGGAATCGGAGCTGCGAACTCTTCAATGATGTTTCCCGACATGTTCTCCTCAAATTGATCGATGAGTTCGTCGGCTAAATCAACAATTTCTCTTTCCATCTTTTCAATAGTTGAGGCCTTAAATATTCTTGAGATCGCGATTCGTTCTTGTGTATGTTCTGGAGGGTCGCTTGAAACAAGCACTCCGGTTCCTGGCTCCGAATACGCTAATCCTGGGCCAAATTTAGAAGACCATATTTTCTCATCTCGTAATGCTGCTGTTACGTCCTCTCCTCTTGTTAGCGTGTAATGGGCAGAAGGTTCGCTTGTGTGATGAACCGGACATTTATCTCTCAGTAAACTCATTACAGTTGTTGGATTATCTTGAAAATGCTGGTCAGCAAAACTGAATGTAATATCTTCTGAATTCATTTATTCCTAGAGTGACCGTATAAGGTTTGCTGCTTGATGGATTGCTGCTTGGATTCCATTTGTTCCTGATGCATCACCGATTGTGTGAATTGCCTGGTTTGATTGAAGAGATTGGTTTGTTAGGTAGTCTCCTAATTCTCTGTTGGGGTGATTATAGGTAACTAAAGCTACTGTGTTGGCTTGAAGCCTTCGTTTGCGTTCTGTGAATGGGACTCCAATCATAACTTCATCTTGAGTTATAGCTTGGATGTAGTGTCCTCCTATGAAGTCAAAATTTTGGGACATGAGCCGTTCTTTCGCTGCTTCAACGGTTGCAGGAGGGTACGGAAGTGAAGCACCGAGGCTCTCATATCTGCTGACGAGAGTTACTTGCATTCCGCGCTCAAGAAGAGCGTCTGCTACTGAAATTGCCTCAAATGTTCCAGTGTCATCAAAGATAACTGCGGGCCCTTCTGTATTTACTCTTCCGCCGAATCCCAGAACATCCCAACTGCTGTAAACATGATTCAAATCAAATCCTTTTAAGGGAGCAATAGGTGTTGTTAACTGGAATCCATCTTTTCGAGGAGTAGAGCCGGTGGCTAGAATAACCCGATCTGGAGATATCTCGGCGACCAAATCGGGATCAACTAGCGAATTTAATGTGACGTTCACTTTGAGTCGTTCCATTTCTGTTTCTAGCCATTTTGTGATTGCTCCAAGGTCAGACCGATGTGGCGCAGTGGCAGCAATTGTTACTTGCCCTCCTAGTCGTTTGGTTGCTTCGTGAAGGTGCACGTCGTGACCTAGTATTGCTGCTGTTCGGGCTGCTTCAAGTCCGGCAGGGCCGCCTCCGACAATGAGGATCTTCTCTATTGATTTTGGTTTTTCGGTTGGTTCGAATGTGACTTCTGTTTCATTTGCGGCAGCGATATTAACGACACATCCGAGTTTGCCTGTTGACATGATTTGCCCGACACAGCCAAAGTTTGATCCGATGCAGGGACGGATTAGGTCGGGGTTACCTTGTTTCGCCTTATTGACTAGTCCGGGGTCTGCGATGAGAGCACGAACCATAGAAACCATATCGGCCTGCCCTTCATTTATAATTGTGTCTGCTTGATCTAGTGTCATTATTCGCCCTACGACGATTGTTGGCTTCGTTAGTTGTCTTATTATCGGCTCGTTGGCAGGCATTTCGTGGCCGAGTGGGTCATCCATCGGAGAGAGCAGTTTATGGAATCGCCAATATGAACCCATGTGAAGTGAAATATAATCGACGTAGGGTTCAACTATTTTTGCTATTTCTGCATTGTCTTCAGCTGTCAGTCCTCCCGGAATATATTCTTCGTTGGGCAGCCTTATCCCTACGCAGATATCGTTGCCAACCTCTTCTCGAATGGCGTGGATAATCTCCATAAGGAATCGCATGCGGTTCTCTAGAGAACCTCCGTATTGGTCTGTGCGTATGTTATTAGCCGGCGATAGGAACTGTTCGATGAGGTATCCACTGGAGGCATGAATATCAACTCCATCTAAGCCCCCGTCTCTGCATCTACGGGCAGCAGCGGCGAATGAATGAACCATCTCTTCGATCATTGACCTAGTCATCTCTATCGGAATTCCCCCAGCGATAGGATTTGGGATGGGACTGGAAGATATCTGAGTTGTTCCTTTTCCTGGTGCTCGAGCAGATCCTGGATGGTATATTTGCTGAAGCATTTTCATACCGTGTGGTTTAAGGGCAGTGCTTAGCTCTTTGTAGAAATCGATAACTGCATCGTCATGTAGCGGGATAATGCTTCTCATAGCAGGTGAAGAAAGATGGACACTTGTTGCTTCAAGTGTGCTCATTCCTACTCCACCGACTGCACGTGCTTCATGGTATGCAATCAGTCGCTTGAGTGGTAACGCTGTTGAATGAGCAGAACGAACGATTCTATTTGGAATAGTAAGTGGACCAACGTTGATTGGTTGGAATAACTGCTCGTACATGGCTTCCCCTCCAGCTAAGCACTGATAATAGTTTCTACCCTCGTGGCTCCCTGTCAAGTCCAAGCACTCGTTCGCCGAGAATGTTGCGCATGACGTTCGATGTCCCACCCATAATTGTGTAGGCGGGAGCGTAAGATAGGCCCTTGGTTAATTGACTATCAAGAAGGGCTTTAGGTCCAAGTACCCGGCTTACAAATTGGGCAACGTTCCATTCATGTTCGGTGCAGAAGCATTTCGTTGCTGCGCTGAAACCTGATGGGGCTTGTTGAAGAGTTTCACGGTATACGAGGAGTCTTCCTATGTGGTAGCCAGCTTCAAGTTTACTAATCTCTTGCCGATTTAAAGGATCTGATAGATTCGCACACTTTTTTGCTTCATCGTAAAGAGCTTTGTTGGATACGAGCCTGTCTATGCCACCTCGCTCGTGTTCAAGCTGCTTCATCGTTTGTTTGAATGCTGCCCCTTCTTGCCCTACCAGATTCTCTACAGGCACTTCTACATCATTGAAATAGACTTCACAAAAGTGCCTGTTCAGTGTCATATCCGTGATGGGCCTCACCTCTATTCCTGGCAGATCCATGGGAACGATTATTTCTGAGATTCCTCGGTGCGGCGGGCCTTCAGCGTTTGTCCGACAGATTAGGTAACAATAATCAGCTACGTCGCCAAAACTCGTCCAGATCTTTTGCCCATTTATTCGGAAGACATTGCCATCATGTTCTGCTGATGTCGACAACGAGGCTAGATCGGATCCACTATCTGGTTCGCTCATGCCTATGCACCATGTTGTTTCTCCAGTGAGCATATGTGGAAGGTATTCTGCTTTTTGATCGTCGGTGCCATAGCTAATAACTGTGGGACCCATTTGACGATCTGCGAACCACATTGCAGCTATGGGGGCCCCAGCAGCGATCATTTCCTCCGCTACAATGACGCGTTCAATCGCTGGACGTTCTTGCCCTCCGTGTTCTTTAGGCCATCCCATTCCGATCCAACCGTTTTCAGCCATAGTCTGCGCAAACTCTTTTGAAAATCCGTTGATCCAACTATCGTTAAATCGGCCGTGTTTTTCTACTCCTTTGCGTGCTACTTCACGGGCCTGCTCACGTAATTCTTGCTGTTCATTTGTGAACGTGAATTCAAGTGTGCTTGTCATCTGGTTAAGTCTTGTTAACGTAGTTCGTTGACTTTGGTGAGGATTTCTTGAGCGTGTTCTTTTGTCTTTGGTTTTGTAAACACGTGTACGATCTTTCCTTTCGGGTCGATGAGGAAAGTTGTTCGGTGAAGCCCCATATACGTTTTCCCATAGTTTTTCTTTTCTCCCCAGACGCCGTACTTACCTATAATTTTGTGATCGGTGTCGGCTATTAGAGGGAAGGATAGGTTGTATTTTGTTGCGAATTTTTCATGACTCGTATTAGCGTCTGGGGAAATTCCTATGACCTGAATATCGTGTTTTTTGAGGTTGCCTAGATTATCTTGAAGGTTGCAGGCTTGATTTGTGCAACCTGGCGTGTTGTCCTTTGGGTAAAAGTAGACTGCTGTGTATTCTCCAAGAAAGTCTGACAGTTTAATTTTATCGCCGGTGAAAGTGACGGATTGAAAGGCGGGTGCTTTCTTTCCGACAGGTAAAGGTTGTGCTTGTGTATTCATAAATTCCTTTGGTTAATACCCACTCTAGCACTTCGCCTTTTTTAGCTAGAAATCATCTGACTAGTCGCAAGTTTTTCGCCCATATCAGCTACAAGTACATTAATTATGTAGTCCATGCTGTCTTTGGTTGAGATGGGAAGTGTTAGTTGCCCGTTCTGATGCAGTGCTGAATACCCCGAAATAGCCGAGAGCACAAGTCTGCCCCAATGGATAATCACCAACTCATCAATGCCAGCATCATGAAGTATCTTGTGCATCGGGTAATTAACGTCTTCGATGGCTTCTAGAATTTGAGCGTCGGTACCTGGTGGATAAATTGACGCCGAAAATTCAGCTGGGTGCGTGAGAGCGAAGTCGAATTGTGCATGAAGAACTGATCGCACAGCATCAATACCGGCGACACCCATAGCTGCTTGGCTTAAGCGCTGGGCAAGTTTTTGTAAGCTTCGTAACGCAATCTCTCGCTCAAGTCCTTTTGCGCCGTCCACATGAGCGTAGAGTGATTGCACTCGAATGCCTAAACGTGCGGCAACAGCTGTCATTGTCACTGCTTGCACATTCTGCGTCTCTCCGAGTAATTCATAGGCGGTGTCTATAACATCAGTTTTTGAAATTCCGATACGGGCAGCCATTTTTCCTCTATTCAGGTTGCTATTCGTGTCTAAATATATCAGACTTATATCTAATGTCATTAGATACGCCTCAAATCTTTAAAATACCTGATAGTTCCGAAAGAGAACTGCAAGACCTATTCCTTGAAAAGGGTTGGGGTGATGGACTTCCGATGGTCGCCCCTACACGTGATCGCGTTGAAGAAATGCTAAGTGCATCAAAAGATCTTGATCCGGATGAAGTCATTGCGTCACTTCCGCCTCGTGACGGCATAGCAACCAGACGAATCATTGCAGTAAATGCTGTTATGGCTGGCTGCAAGCCCGAGCACTTCCCTGTCCTTGTTTCAGCTATTCGTGCACTGAGTGCGCCAGAGATTAACCTGCGGGGCGTGAACGCAACCACGCATTGCGTTGCGCCATTACTCATTGTGCATGGCAAAGCCGCTAGGGATGGGGATTACAATAGCGGTCTGGGGGCGTTCGGACCAGGAAATCTCGCCAACGCAACCACTGGTAGAGCCGTACGCTTAATTCTCCATCATGTCGCAGGAGCCACACCAGGTACCGGCGATGCCTCCACACAGGGAAGCCCAGCTAAATATTCCTATTGCGTAGCCGAAAATCTTGATTCATCTCCATGGGGTGGTTATGCAAGAAGTGTCGGCATTAACGATGAATCTGCTGTGACGATCCATTGTGGAGAGGCTCCGCACAATGTGCATGATATGGAATCATCAGAGCCCTCAGCCATCCTTGACAAAGTGGCGTCAACGATGACGTCATGGGGGCAAAATAACGCACCGATAAGCCAAGGCGAATACTTTATCGCTCTCTGCCCAGAACACGCCTCAACATGCTCTTCACATGGATGGAGCAGATCCGATATAGCGTCTTACTTATTCAACAAAGCTACGGTGAACGTCGGAGAAGCTCGAAAAGCGTTTGAATTACGAGCATGGGCGCCATGGCAACATGCACTTGAAGATACCGACACCATTTCAATGACGGAGAAACCAGAGAATATCAAAATCTTTGTAACCGGTGGGGCTGGCAAACACAGTTGCATTATCCCTAGCTGGGGCATGACCAAAAGTGTGACCGTCCCGATATTACCCTGAAGGAGAAATGATGGAAATTTATGCACCTACTGGAAACACAGGAGAGCCACAAAGATCTCTCGCTGCCCCTATCCCAGTATTGAATGGGTTGTCGCTGGGAATTCTTGATAACACGAAACCCAACGCAAGAGTCCTACTTGATCGGCTTGCTGAACGACTCACGGAACGCGTTGGTCTCACATTAGCGAAAGCAGAAGTCAAAAACGCCGCTCTAGCTGCCCCTGATCAGGTTCTGGAGTCCCTCTCAAAGGAGGTGCAAGTTGTCTTGACGGCTTCAGCCGATTGAGGGAGTTGTACCTCATGGAGTGTCCATGATGCTGTTCAACTTGAGAAATCAGGAATACCCACAGTGGTAATTACAACTGAGAGTTTCAGGAAGCTTACCGAACAGGTTGCGGCATCATTGGGTCATGCCGATCTTCGAATCCTTTCGGTTGGTCACCCGTTGGGTGGCACGAGTGAAGAAATTGTGCGTCAATGGGCAGATGACGCTGTTGAAGAAACCATTAATCTGCTGACTGGAGAACGAATATGAGTATCCCGATTAATCTGGAAGACCAAAAGGCTCTGGTCACCGGCGCTGGTGCTGGAATCGGGCGAGAGATTGCTATCTGGTTGGCGAAGGCTGGCGCCACAGTTGTTGTCAATGATTTAGTTCCCGAACGAGCCGAATCAGTAGCCAGAGAGATCACAGAAAACGGAAGTGAGGCTTTTGCGATTCCGGCTGATTGTCGGGATGATACTGCGGTAGATCAGTTAGTGAACCAAAGTCTTGACATCATGGGCGGCCTCAGTATCGCCGTCAATAATGTCGGTATGCTTCCACCAAATAGAGGCTTAAAGTCCTTTGTTGAATATAACGGGGACGACTGGCGTGACATCATTGACCAGAATTTGACCCTCTCCGCACTCTGTGGCCGAGCAGAAGCCGAAGTGATGTCAAGAAATGGAGGTGGTGTCATCATCTTTGTGTCATCGGGAGAAACTACACGCCCATCCCCCTATAACTCCGCCTACGCAGCGTCAAAGGCGGCTATTAACCATCTAGTTACTTCAATGGCAGTTGAGCTGGGTCCAGCCGGCATACGCGTTTTAGGGATTGCACCTGGCACAACACTAACAGAGACGGTTGCGGCAGCGTTTACAGAAGACCGAATAAAACAACTCGTTGCCTCGACACCGTTACGCAAAATGGTGGATCATGACGAACTTGCAAGACTGGTAGTTTTTTTAGCAAGCGACCTTGCCCGATGCATCACCGGACAATTCATAATGACTGACGCAGGAGCATTCCTATCTAGAACCCGCCCAGGAAACCTCGAAGGGATCCGAGGCAATGACACCTGAAATAGCTGAACAGCTAAAAAATACGCTGACAACTTTGGTAGAGCAGGATGGTGGCTCTATCGAGCTCGTACAGTTCACAAATGACAGTATGGAATTTAATTTACTACTAGATAGTGCGGAGTGCGCTGAGTGTATCATGCCCAAACAGTTCCTTGAAGAAGTCTTCCTTGCCCAAGCTCAGACAATTTATGATAATTTACGATCGGTTCTAATTAACGATCCCCGAAAGGATTAGATTCTGCAATGCTTGAATCGCCGAAAAATGTTGCTGTCGTATTGTTGGATTCACTAAACAGGCATCTTTTGGGTTGTTACGGAGGTAAAGAGTTCTCCACTCCCAATATTGATCGCTTCGCATCCCAACAGGCAGTTCGATTCACAAATCATGTCACCGGTTCACTTCCCTGCATGCCAGCACGTCATGATATTCTATGCGGTGCATTGGATTTCTTATGGAGACCTTGGGGGTCAATTGAAATCTGGGAACAACCAATCACTGCTGTTCTGCGAGGGCAGGGCGTCACATCCTATTTAGCTACCGATCATCCTCATCTCTTTGAAGCCGGTGGAGAAAATTACCACACCGAATTTAGCGGCTGGCAATACGTGCGTGGACACGAAGGTGACTTGTGGCGAACATACAATGACCCGTCATGGATGGGTTCACCGGCAATGCCTGCGCGACCGGGTGGCTGGTTTTGGTCCCGTTACGGCATTGACACACCTGCCAGAGGATATGACAGATCTCGAACATTCTTCAGAACTGAAGATGATTATCCTGGCCCACAAACAATGAAAGACGCTGAGCGGTTCCTTCGGAAAGCGTCACCACATCATGAGCGTTGGTTTCTGTTCGTTGATGAATTTGACCCTCACGAACCCTTTGACACTCCCCCACCATGGTCCGGCATGTATTTTGATGAACCGTGGAATGATGAATGGATTATCTGGCCGCCATATATTGATGGCGGCATTACAGGTGGAGTGATTACAGAGAAGGAGGGTCGGCATATACGTGCTAATTATGGTGCGAAGCTCTCAATGATTGATCACTGGTTCGGTCGCATCCTTGACACCTTTGATGATATGAACTTATGGAAAGATACGGCGCTCATTGTTTGCACAGATCATGGGCATTATCTCGGTGATGAGAGAGATGGACGAGATATTTGGGGGAAACCAGGAGTACCTCAATATGAACCGTTGGGGCATACTCCCCTTTTGGTCTCCTGGCCCGGTGTTGACGGCGGCGCAACAATTGACTCTTTGACTACCAACGTTGACCTGTTCGCCACATTAGCTGATGTCTTTGATGTTCAGGTTGGCCACCGTACTCATGGAACCTCTTTAAAGCCATTACTTGAAAACACCAATTCGTCCATCAGGGATTGGGCAATTGGTGGTGTCTGGGGTAACTGGGTGCAGATAACAGACGGCAACCATAAGTACGCACGGTCAGCTGTTGAAAGCAATTATCCGATTTCTATCTACTCCAACAGATGGTCAACAATGCCTATTCATGTCAATGGCATTGTGGGCATGCCTCCCCCCGATCGGCGCGCTTACCTTGACACAATGCCTGGCACGGATATACCGGTACTTCGACAACCTTTTGAATACGGAGACCGAATGCCTATCTGGGCTTTCGGGGATCGGGCAGTCGGCAAGCATTACCTATTTGATATCGCCACAGACCCCAATGAGCAGGAAAACCGAATCGGCGAGAAAGAAGAAGCTGAAATGATTGAACTTCTTCGGGTAGCTTTGACGGAGCTGGAAGCACCGTCAGATCAATTTGAGAGAATCGGCTTACGTTAGCTACCTTTACCGTTTGGGTATACAGCTATTCGTGTGTGGCGTTCAGTATCAGTAGATTCCGCAAACGCTTCTACAGCTCCATCAAGATTGACGTGCCCAGTCTGCCAGCAACTCACATCTATTGCCCCAGAAGCCAACGCCGCTAAGGAGTTGGTGTAATCATCGCCGATAGGGGAACCGCCAAATTGGACGTTGATGCCTTTTGTGTGGGCGGAAGCGGTGAAGAGTACGTCATCATCAAGGTTTTGGCCTGCGACAATAATCCGGGAAGACCATGGGGCCGTAATGAGTATTTCGTTAAGTACGCCGGGAGCGCCAACACATTCAACAACGACACAACGCGATCCCACAGGAACGCTTGTTGCCCAAATATCCATGGGGTTTTCAGCATTTGGGTCTACGACTACATCAGCTCCCATATTTTCAGCTGATTTACGCCTGAATGGGGAAGGATCGGAGGCAATTACCGGTCCTACTCCTTGCGCTTTTAACGCTGCGACTACAGCGAGCCCTATAGCGCCACAACCTACGATTAAAGGAACTTCGCCTTCTTGAAGGTTTGCTATTCGAGCATATTGAATTCCTACTGAGAGTGGTTCCATTAACGCTGCCGTTTCCGTCGGCATAGATTCGGGAACCTTTTGAACAACTTGTTCGCTCAGCGCCAGATACTCTCCAAACCCTCCCGGATACTCATTGGAGTATCCGAGTACGGCAAAACCATCAGGTCCGAACACAACAGGTTGAGAAACTACCCTATCCCCGATACGAAGGTCTTCGGATACGGATTCACCAAGTTCGACGATTTCGCCGCAGAATTCATGACCCAAAACAATGTCCTTCTGAGGATTAAAGTTAAACGGCCCTCCGAATTCTTGAGACCATTCTGATAACCGTTTCGCATTATGCACCATATGCAAATCACTGGCACAGATACAGCAACATAAGGATTTCACTATGATCTGACCGGCTTTTACAATTGGGTCAGGAAACTCATCAACACGCAATTCGCCAGCACGTAGTAGTAATGCTTTCATGAGCCCTCCGTATCCTCAACATTAACCCTTAATACGAAGATAGTGAAAGTGCCTAATGATCAATTGCGCATGCATGATAGTTGATGGAGAATAGATACGGAGATTGTTATGAGCAAGTTGAAGAACTTATCTGTTGAGGGAACGGTGATATTAGTCACCGGCGGCACTTCAGGAATCGGGAGAGTAGTAACTACGACTTTATGCGCTCAAGGAGCCTCAGTCGTGTTTACTGGCCGAAACGAAACCGAAGGCAACGCCATCAACACCGAGCTTAGGGGCGAGGGGTCCGATTGCCATTTCGTCTCCGCCGACCTTAGGGAAGAAGGCGGCATAACACGAGTCATTGATAAATGTCTATCAACATATGGACGGTTGGATGTTGCATTCAATAACGCAGGAATCTTTGATAACTCAGCATTATTTCACGAGTACAAAGATGAAGATTGGGAACTGATGATTGCATCAAACCTCACCTCAATTTTTCGGTGCATGAAGGCTGAATTAGAAGTGATGATAAAGCAGGGCGAGGGGGTCATCATCAATAATGCTTCCGTAGTTGGCCACCGTGCGACCGAACGAGCAACACCTGGATATGTCGCTAGCAAACATGGTGTTATTGGTCTAACCAGACAAGCGGCACTTCAATATGCCAATGCGGGTATTCGAGTGAACTCTATTTCTCCTGGCCCAACATTCACCGAAATCCAACAACCCCTCGTTGACCAGGGGCCTGATGCTGTAGCCGATCACGTTGGCACATTGAATCCGCGCGCTCAATTTATTTCACCGGAAGAGATAGCCGATGTTGTTCTCTTTTTGGCAGGATCCGCACCGGATATGCTCACGGGGCAAGACATAGCTATTGACGGCGGACAGTTGTACAAGTTATGAGGAGGATAATTGACTACACCTAATTGGTTGGGATCAATAAAGCAAACCGCATTCGTCACCCACGACATTGAAGCGACCGCCCAGGAATGGGTTGATATCCATGGAATTGGCCCATGGTTTATCTACACCGTTGATATTCCCGACACGAAATACGGAGAACAGTTAATTCCGCTGAAGGCGCGCATGGCCTTAGCGCAAAGTGGTTCCCAGCAAATTGAACTAATTGAACCATCAGAAAATCCCTCTATCTATACAGAATTCATTGACGCAGGAAAAGAGGGCATCCACCATATTTGTTACTGGGCCAACATTGATGACGCCCGAACACACTTCAACTCAATTGGATATGAAGAAGCCCAATATGGGGTGACAAGTAACGGAAACGAATTTTTATACGTCTATGGTTCACAAGACATACCCTTTATTGAGATCGTTGACCCAAACGAATCAATGTCTGCGTTTTTTGCTCTCGTTGCACAGAGCGCTCAAGACTGGGACGGGTCAGACCCTATACGGTTTTTATAATGGACCCAATCATAAAAGTTGAAGCTATACAAGATATAACCCTAATGCTTCATGAACAGGCACGTCTCGCTGACCTAAACCGACCTGAGGAGCAGGTTCTCTGTTTCACCGAAGATGTTGTCGCCGACTATTACGGAGAGCCACTGCACGGCAGGGATGCTATCTATGCATTGCTAGTTCCTGCCCTTAAACGCTGGATTGCCAGTAGCCACAGCATCAGCAATGTCCAAATCGAGGTAGTTGATGAGAAGTCAGCCCGATCCGTTTCCTATGTACATGCATGGCACCGAATTAACGAAACAGGCGTAGGTGATTACGAAGTAAGAGGGCAATACCATGACGAGTGGTCTCTCACCCAAGAAGGATGGAGAATCAATAAACGAATTTTCCTCACCATGGGTGCCACTCCTCCCCGACCTGATGCCCCTTCAATCGGACGGCAAACAGGTTCTTAATTTGTGGACTCTAAAAACTGATCTATTACTTCGTGGAAGCGTTGCACTCTATGTTCCTGTTTTGCGAGTGTGGCGCCAGCAAATCCACGAGAACCCAACCCAAGTTGTTGACCCACTACGATACTGAGATCTTGGTCCGCTATCCTACGATTCATTAACCGCTCCCCGTAGGTAAAGAATTGACGGTCTTTACCTTCATGCAACCACTCCTTACCTCCGAGGCCATCAAGCTCAGCATCGCTTTCACTTCCTTTTGCCCCGAACGTGAAATTATCATAAAAGCATTTCTCTGGATTTTGCGGATGTGGGCGCATTCGTTGCATTGACACATATTCGCACCCAGCAAAGCTAATAGTAACATTCGGAAAAATATTGTAGTGGTATGCGTCTGTTAGCTGATCATCTTCAAGCTCACCGATCCGGTAGCCTCTGGATTCTGCTTGCTTCCGTTTAGCCCTTTGTAATGCAAGTCGAGTGTCATATTCGTGGCCAGCAAAATCGTTTGGATCCAGACCCCAAGGCGTAAGCATAGACGCTAGCTGATCATCTATTCGTAAATCTTTATTCTTCAGTGATCGAGCTGGAGCTCCCATTTGTATCGCCATCCGGTTATGACCCTCATCGCACCAGTCAAAGACGCATTGTTTGTAATCATGTTCTATCCAATATTCCCCTTGAGGGTGCACTGTTGGAAGATGATAGGACTCACATGAATTATCCTGCGGAACCTTCCAGTTGCAATCAACAGCTACAGTCGCGGCTGATGTCCGAACCCAGTCCTCACTTTTATAACGTCCCCAGTCGTCCCAAACCGGTCCCAGATACTCTTGTAAGGTAGGCGCAGTTTCATTCATAGTCATGAAAACAAATCCTGCAATACTGTCGCTACGGAATTGATTCAGGCAGACTCCCGACGCGCTTGTTGGGTTACCATCAAGTGACCACGTGGTTCTACAATGTGGGCAAACAATCGCATCGAAATTACCTTCTGATTTTAAAATGAGTCTCCCTCCCCTGTAAGGGCATTGGTTTGCGAAAACCTTTATGCTGCCATCATTTTGACGCATCGTGATGAATGACTCTGCTCCTATATCCTCTATCGCATAGTCACCTGGGTTTTCTATGTCAGTTGCCCAAGCCACGAGTAACCATACTTTGCTCCAAATATGGTCCCATTCTTGTTCCATAAACTCAGGGGCTGTGTATCTTTCACCGTTTATTGGTGTATGACGCAGTGTCGGGTTAGTCCACCTGTGAGCGTGGGCGTAACCCATCAGGGGTTCCTAATAAGCGTAACGTTCCCGTTTGTTCCGTCAACTGTGATCGTTGCGCCATCTTGGATCTGTTCTGTTGCGTCAGGAACGGATACCACACATGGAATACCCATTTCCCTGCTGACAATTACTGCGTGGCTTACTTGCCCCCCAACGTTAACGACAACACCATCAACAGCGAGAAATAGTGGCGTCCAAGCTGGGTCAGTTAATGGTGCCACCATGATGTCGCCGGGTTCCAAATCTGGCGGAGCCGTAGGGTCTCGAACAATACGTGCTCTTCCTGTCACTACGCCTGGGCAACCAGCTGTACCAGCAAGCACAGCGCCTTCAGTAAGACTACTTTCGACAGTAGGTGTGCTTGTTTCCCATTCTGTGAGAGGTGGGATTATTCCATCACGGAGAAAGAATGGTGGGGTCAAGTGCCAGAGTTTCAACCAATTCTCGTACCGATCATAAAGGAGTTCGTTATAACTGGATGGGTCAGCTACGAACGAGTCTAATTCCTCATCAAGAAGCATAAAGATATGTTCGGGGTCGCTTACTGTTCCTGACTCTGCGTGCCGCTTGCCTAATTCCCGAATTGCCATTCTGCTTTCATGGAGCACACGCACCAGGCTTGTTTTTGCTCTCTCGCGAAAAACCATTTGATTTGCACCTACTAGAGCGCCTTCAAAAACACCAACAAGTTCATCGTTTCCGAGCTCAGCCAATTTGCTTCGAACTTCTTCAATAACATGTTGACGGTCTTCGCTTGCACTGTCGGCACCGTATTGGGGATTCTTTGCGTCAGGTTGTTTACGAACCTGATCCAAGGTGCGCAGAGGTATAGATGGGTCGGTCTCCCAAGTTTGGGCGCTGAGTTCCCATTCATTAGGCCCTCTGGAGCCGTACTCGTATAAGAATTTCTGAAAGGCATCTCTGAACTGTTGAGCGTTTGATGAGTCAAGCATCTCAAGCCGATCAAGCAGCCCGTCTATCCCATCGTCAAAGAGACCTGAAAGTTCTTCATCATCTCTGATCGCTCTGGACAGTTCCCATAAAGCAAAAGATGGTGCGGCAGAATCCACGTCGCCCAACCCTGCAAGAACCCGCATCGGCATTGTGGAGTCACCAATTGCTTCCGCTACTGCCCCTAACATTCCCGGTGGTATTCCGCTTGATGTAGCGGCCACCATTTGATTCGTCGTGAAGTCACGAATGTATGGATGCAATTTACGAAGATACGCCACAAGTTCATCATCAGTTAACGATGCTAGGTCGGGGCGGTCTGCGCGAATCTGCGCAGCGCGTTCTTTCTCCTCTTCGAGTTCCGGCCAATGTGATGTTGATAAAACGAACTGCATATGGGCGTCTATCTTTTCTTGAAGGTGCGGCTTTTCATCTTTGGGGTGTGGCTCATATGGAGGTGTATCGGGGCGGTCTCCGAAAAAAGCTAAATCCAATTGGTCAACCGTAATAGCCGGATTGCGGACAGCCTGAATTCGAACGCATGACATGTTGATATAGAAGTATCCACCGAAAAATGTCACCATTTCGGGTTTTCCATCACGGTAATCGTCCTCCTCATAAGCGCCCATGACTATGGAAGCCTCTTGGAAACCGTGCCCGATGGCATTATCAAATCCATACGTCTGACCTAATGGACTGGCTGGAGTTGGCAGAACTTCACCTGCGTTGGCTCTTGTGTAGTGCGGATACCGTTCGCTTGGCGGATGATCCGTAAACCATTTATCTTGCATAATTCCTCCTATGGTCGATTCCCATTCATGTACTCGTCAATGGTTGAATGCAACCAACTTATTCTGTCTTCCTGTCCCGCTACCGTAGCTCTCTGAAAGCCCCTTGATCGTAACCCAAGTTGTTGACCTGTAGTGATGGCCACGTCTTGGTCAGGGATGATGCCCATAGGCCGGTCCCCATAGTCAAAAAATTCTTGTTCAGCTCCCTTGGCGTCAACACGAACATTTGTCTGCGCACGCAGAACCTCTTCGCCTTTGGATGGCGTGAATGCATAGTACCAATGGTCAAACACGCACTGTTCAGGATCGCTAGGGTGCGGCGTCATGCGCTGTAGCAGGACCCCATCAGCGCCAAAAGTCAAGGAACAATTGGGGAAAATGTTATACATGTGCGCGTCCGTTAATTGCTCGTCCCGCAGATTTTCATAATGCGTATGCCCTCGCTCAGGTCCTACTCTTCGCATTTGTTGCTGAAGTGCTTTCCGTGCTTCAAGTGCGCGATCCTCAAAGTCTGCAGGATCAAGATCCCATAGTTTCAAACGCTCTGACAGTCCCTCCGTGAGTGGCGGTTCGGGACCATATTGTGTTTCAGACGGCGTGGCTCCAAGCATAATCATTCTGCTATGCCCCTCGCTACAGATATCAAAAGATGTCTTTTGGTAACTCTCTTCATGTGATTCTCGCAACTGAGGATGCACAGTTGGCAGGTGATATGACTCGCAAAAGTTATCTTGAAGAACCTTCCAATTACAAGGAACATTGACGCTCATAGCTGTAAAGCGTTGCCAATCATCTGACTGATAACGCTCCCAGTCCTCCCAAACTGGGCCTAAAAAATTACGCAGTGATTCGCAGTCCGTATCCATATTGACCCAGACGAAACCGGCAAATAGTTCACATTTCAATTCAACGAGTGTGACATACTCACATGGGTTTTGAGGAAAATCTTCAGGGTCCTGTGCTTTAATTAGTTGCCCGTCAGTGGCGTATTCCCAGCCGTGATACGGGCAGGTAAACGAGTCCGTTTCGCCGTCACGCGAAAATGTCAACCTTGACCCACGATGCTGACACACGTTATAGAAAGCCCGCACAGAGTAGTCGTCCTGCCTTATCATCAGAATTGATTCCGGCCCTACGTTCTCAACTTGATAGGTTTTCGGTGTAGGTATTTCCGACTCTCGCCCAAGCAAAAGCCATGACTTTGCCCAAACGGTGTCAAATTCTTTTTGGAAGAACTCTTTAGAGGTGTATCTTTCCCCATTCAATGGATGCACTGGAACCGACGGGTTAGCCCACTTCGGGGCAGGCAAAGACAAATCCTCCTGTGCGACAGTATCCTTCTTCTCTTCTGACATGTTCCCCCTTCACAAGACTATATGAAGTCATTTATTTCCCGTAATCGCTTATCTTGAAAAATTGGGTTAACGTTTCAACAAGAAAATTACAGAAAGGCTAATTATGGGTGTCAGAAGAGTAGTTACCGGACACAACGATGAGGGGAAAGCTATATTTGCCAGCGATGAGATTGTGGAACCCACAACCTTATCTTTACTTCCCGGGGCTGAGTTCTTTCAACTCTGGGGTGCAGATGAAATTCCTACATTCCCGGACGACGGCAGTCGCCCGCCTCACACAACATACTTCCCTCCTCTAGGCGGTTACCGGTTTGGAATTTTTACCGTCCAACCGGACACTGAAGCTTCAATGATGCCTGAGAACTTTGATATTGAAGCCGCAATTGCTGAGGTAGAAGAAAAGCTACCTGGGATGGCAGAGCATCTTGAAACAGACAACCCAGGTATGCACACTACCG
>CAJWRY010000002.1 GCA_913046155.1 uncultured Candidatus Nemicrothrix sp.
CAATATATTCTTCAATTGGGAAATAGTCAGTAATGTCAAAATCACCTTCGGGCTCCGGGTTCTCCCAAGAGACGGTAATAATATCTCCGTCAAGGTTTGCTACTACTTCAATTGGTGCGTCTGGCGGACGAGGGTAAGTTGGTTCTCCATCGCAATCAATTCCATTCTCTGGTTGATAGCGGGCAATAAATTCATCTAACGTCTCCGTTTGATCTGGGGTGGTTCTTCGCCGAACAGTTTCAATAATTTCACATTCTTCAAACATCCGGAATTTCTGCTCGGCAACTTCTACGTCAAAATATTTTGTTGAGTAAAGGCTTACGCTTACAGATGTATGTGACCAGGTCGGCCAAATGAGAATGGGATAAGGCGTGGTATTCCTAACTTTAACATCTGGTGTCGGCCAAGAGATAGTAGATTCAATGCCTTTCCTTCCAGCAAAATCAGTGTACCTCTGAAACCAAATTGTATGAGGGAAATAGGCTTCAATCTCCAATCCAGCGTAGAAAGAGGCCTGAAAAAACGTTGTTGCAAATTGAGATATACCTCCTCCAACATCTTCTGTGAGTTCACCATTGACTATTACTCCTGCTTCAACAAAGCCTTTGGGCTCTGTCCGCTCTCCTACGGTGTTATTCAAAGAAATCGCTTCACCTGGTCTGATAACCTTTCCCTGCATTAGTTCAGCAAATCTTTGGATATTAGCTACCCTGCTGGCGCAACAAGGGTGATGGGTTGTAGCTTTCGAAATCAATTCGGTTACACCGTATGCACTTAATAATTCATCAGTGCCATCTGATGCGTCAATCAATTCCAGGTTAACGACTCGCTGGCTTTGATTAATTGCATTAATGATTAAGTCTGGAGATTCACTTGAGCAACAGGCTTTTGCGCTCAAATTTAAGATTTTTAGTTCCCCATTCTCAACGGAAAGTTCTGGCTCATCAGCACTATCAGCGACAATACCCCCAAGGGCTGTGCTAATTGACTCAGTGATCTTGAATTTGTCAAAATCGTAGTCAGGTCTGCCCTCGTTCAGCGCAAAACGTAGCCAATTTCGAATTTCTTGCGGTGAAAAATTATAAGTTCTTGACCCTACTGATACAGCCAAGCCACCCTCGGTAAGATCGTTAACTGACTGTGCAAAATCTTTTGCTTGGGAATCAGTCAAATCAGGCATAATGTCTCTGGTTCTGACATTTACCTCTATCGGATTTTTGCCTGCGCGAGCAGCCAGAAGTACATCATCTTGAATGGTATCAAGATTGAATGCTTTCGCTGGTATTCCTGCTAGTGAGACAACAACCCCTTCCTCCACTTTCCACTTAGGTTCAATCGGAACAGGCTGTTCGGACACAATAGTGCTTATTAATTCTTGCGATAGTTCAGAGGTTAAAAGAACCACTACATTTGAAGACCGACTCGTGAAAAGGCTCTTTGCCCATCTGAACGGTTCGGTAACTAAACTTCCGTCGCCAACTTGAAGAATCAGTTCTGCTGAAGCAAGAGGATCAAGTGTAATACCGACAGCACCGGCAGTCGTTTCAACTTCTCCATCTGGAGTTTTAATTATTACAGGAGTCGAGGAGTAGGTTGACGAAATATTCTGTAGCACTACTGATAGTTCGGTGGGCGATAAACCGGCAACGTCATAACCAGACACAGAAACATTCCTGGCAACTTTACCTTCAAAACGTGCACTATCAATTGCCCATATTGCTACCAAGGCAGTGAGGAAAGTAAATACTGTAACAAAAAAAATCTTCAAGGGAGAACTAGCAAAAATTAGCGAGAGAGCTGAGTCACTTTTAGATTTTGCACGTTTTGGCTTCTGAGCTGAAGATGTTTTTTTTGAAGTCACTATGCTCTCACAATACTTTATTATTCATCTAGAAATGGATCAGTATCTGCTCGAATACTAGAAAAGGCGAAGGGTATCGGATTCCAGCCCCCTCAATTCATCGTAATCAATTTCAACAGTTTCAATTTTCCTATCTTTCGCAAGTGTCTTCGCTTGCGGAGCTATTTGCTGCGCTGCGAAAATCCCGCGCACTGGTCTTAATTTGGGATCTTTGTTTAGATACTCGAGGTAACGTGCGAGCTGTTCTACTCCGTCAATACCGCCCTTCCGCTTTATCTCAACTGCTACCGCAATTCCATTAGCGTCCCGACAAAGTAAATCTACTGGGCCGATATCAGTGAAATATTCCCTTTTGCTCAGTGTTAGTCCTTCTTCGAGATTTTCTGGGTTCTCGGAAAGTAATTCCTGAAGGTGAGCTTCAACTCCGTCTTTGGTCAACCCTGGATCATCGCCAAATTCATGAGAAGTATCAGAAAAGATTTCTTCAATTCTGATCCGCAGTTTCTCTCCCTTGGGATTGGTAACTACCCATTCGTCGGGAGATTCTATAATCCGGTTGGGTGCATTCATCCACATCAAGGGCTTATAGGCGCCTCCATCAGCATGTATGGCGACACACCCATCAGATTTACTCAATATTAGTCTTTTTGCAGCAGGAAGATACGCCTCGAGCCTTCCCTCGTAAGAAACAGAGCACTGGAGTATGATTATCCGCATCTTGAGACTTTAGCCTAAAAGCACTAGTTGAAAACAGCTAGAGCGCTATCTGCTAACTCTTTGCGACAAATTAAAAGGTCAGGGATGTATGTGTCACTCTGATTGTAAACAAGAGGTGATCCATCTAACCGTGATGCATGCAAGTCATTCGCCAGCGCAACCGCCACGGGAGCGCAACTATCCCATTCATATTGACCACCAGTGTGAACATATATCTCTGCATCGCCTGAAACTACCGCCATTGCTTTAGCTCCTGCAGAACCCAAGTGTATTATTCTGCCTGATAGCTTCTCGGCAATTATTTTGGCAGCTGGACCGGGTCTCGTCCGGCTACAAATGACTCGCACTTCAGAAATCTCTTTATAGATGGTTGGGATATCATCGCTGCAGAATATAGTCCCGATACTTGGTATTGCAACAGCCCCCACCGTTGGGATTCCGCTCTCTGCAAGAGCAACATGGACTGCCCAATCTGTGCGACCAGTTTCTTCAAACTCTCTTGTCCCATCAAGAGGGTCTATAATCCAGACACGATCTGAACTGAGCCTTTCGAGATTGTCCTCTTGTTCCTCTGAAAGTATCGCATCATTTGGGGAAACATCACTAATGATCTTGTATAACAATTCATGAGATTTTTTATCAGCTATTTTTCCCAAAGTCTCAGGTGTAATTTGAGTACCCTTTGCTGCATCTCTCAACAACAAAAGCAACTGACCTGCCAGCGTTGCGGATTCCTTTGCGAGTTTGTGATCAGATTCAGTAGCCATGTAAATTAACTTGGGACAGATCTGCGTCTGTGAGGAAGAATTTGGGTCTGACGGATTCAGTAAGCATTGGTTATGTCACGCTAATCTATTCATCACGTCTTTTGCGTAGCTTCTTTGAGTGCTCCTCAAGTTTTTTTCGTTGCGTCTTGCTGAGGCTATTGATACCTGACTCAGCAACTTGATCTAAAATTTTGTCAATTTCGCGCTCAGCGCTACTTTCTCTTATTTCAGTTACTGTTTTTAAGTGCCGACGTCTGATAGAGCGTTTGGTGCTTCTGGGACGCCGAACTGGAGCTATCCCAGTTACCACAGATGGTAGGCGCACTTTAGGGATCCATTGTAGGTCATTCGCGTAACCAAATGATCGAAAGCCTATAAGGGCAGTTGCTGCAACGGCGATAAGCATTATGAGTTGGGGTCCTGATCGAACCGATACCGCTTGAAGAATATCAAGGCCGTAAATGACTCCCACTATTCCATAAGCTGGTACACCCGGCCAGAAGCGGGCGGTTGGGTACTGCGCAGCGAAAGCAATCAAAACACCAAGCTCCACATATCTAAGTCCGTACATTAGCTGAGAGGAAGAGTTCCCCAGTCCATAGAGGAATACTGCAGTCCCCGGTAGCACCGTAAGCAAAAGCAAAAAAAACATGAAAGGTCGTCTTCCCATTAAGTTTTCAAGCTGATTCCCCAGTAGATAAAGAATAAAGAAAAGAAAAATTGTCCAGATAGAAGGTTCATTGACCAGCGGCCAAGTTACTAATCGCCATATTTCACCGTCGGCTACCTTCTCTGAATTCAGAAGAATTTTCCTACTAAATTCATGTTGTAAGCCTTCCAGAGTCCAAATGAAAACTGAGAGAATTCCCAAAGAGATAAGAGCGACAGTGGTAGTGACATCAACTCGGCCAACCCTAAACCAGGGTTCATTTCCTCCTGCCCATGGATTTGAATACGAAAACCGGTCTGACATACCTAAAACCTAGCCCTTAACAGCCTATTAGGTGCAACCCATCTCAACGTTTCAGCCCAGCCCGAGAAACAGCTCTTTTGTGAGCATTGACTGCGAAATTATCGTCTAGCTTCTCCAGAGAAACCGATTCAGAAATTCTATGCTCCAGAGCCCAAGTCAGAATTAGGTCAGCTAAATCAGGGTTCTTGGGCAATAGTGGCCCATGTAGGTATGTTCCAATTACACGCTGTTGAACTGCTCCTTCAACTTGGTCAAAAGAATTATTACCATACCCATGTAGTACTTCCCCCAGCGGACGGGAATCTGATCCTAGATAAGTTTGTCCTATGTGGTTCTCATAGCCGACAACAGTGAATTCTCTGCCGTCTACAGAGGATCTTATAGCTATGTCGCCAATAAGTCGCTCCGTTCCAGCGATTGTTTCAAGATCAAGTATGCCCACACCAAGAAGTTCGCTTCCAGAGGCATCAACGTATCTTTTTCCAGCTAATTGGATCCCTCCACATACCCATAGGAATGAAACTCCATCATCAGCGGCTGAACGGATAGCAGGTGCCTTCTCTGCTAAATCAAACGCAATGAGATTCTGGTCTTTATCTTGACCACCACCTAAGTAACAAAGGTCAAAGTCATCCGGTGAGAATTTGTCACCAATCCCTACATTAGTTACCGAAGAAGAATAGCCCCGCCATTGTAGTCTTTTCGTCAGAACAGAGATATTTCCACGATCCCCATAAATATTCATATGGTTTGGGTAAAGATGACATATACGGACTTCTGTCATTTGCCATCCTTCCAAAAGGCATGGGTTGCGTTTCGCCTAACAAGTTCATCTCTCAAATCAAGCATTGCGGTATAGGACGGCAAGATAAAAATCTTACTGTGTTTCGGCGTTGAGGAGAGCAAACTGTCCAAAAGGTTCGGGACACTATCAGCTACTTCTATTTTGTCTTTCTCAAATCCACCATAAAGAAAACGTAGCGCAAGGTCGAAGGAACGTTCACCACCGACATGAAGCGTTTCAACTCTATTGAGAACCCTTTCGTAGTCAACATCCCAAATCCAACTTACATCTCTTCCATCAGCAATTCGATCGTTTAACAGTACGCATAGATGAATTGGTCCCGAGTGTAGAAGTAGAGTGTCAATGTTTGCGTTTGCTCCTGCAGGGTTCTTGGCAAGCAAAATATGTATTTCTCGATCATTAATCTCTACTTTTTCGGTTCTTCCGAATGCTGCAACTGTTTGACTGATTGAAGAGGCAATACCGTCATGGTCAATGCCGATTTCACTTGCAGCCGAAAAGGCAGCAAGAGCATTGTAGACGTTATGAAGACCGGGCATGCTAGATGAGATTTCATGGCGGCCCGACTTGCTTTGAATAACAAATTCACTCCGAGTTAACCCATCTAGTTGGATTTCAGATACTTCAAAATCTAGTTGCGGCCTGGTTAGGTCACAATTTTCGCATTTCCAATCCCCCATATGGCTTAACGTGAGATGTCCATAAGATAGGGGTGCAGAGCATTGCGGACAGTTTGCTGAATCCGATGCGTGCTGTAGCTCCTCGCGTGAATAGCCAGAGGCGTCTCCTAGTCCGAAGAAAATAGAGCCAGGCCTCTGTAATCCAATGGTTGCAAGAATTGGGTCATCAGCATTCACCAATAGTTGCGTGTCCGGTTCAAGTTCAAGAATCATCTCTCGCCATCGCTTGGCGATGCTTTCAAGTTCTCCGAACCTATCAAGTTGGTCCCTGAATAAATTCATAAGTATCAACATGCGGGGCCTATTCTCTTTGACGATTTCTGGTAAAGCAGCTTCGTCAACCTCGAGCACTCCCATTTCATGATGCCGCTCCTTAGTAAGTAATGCAGTTGTTACACCACTTTTGAGATTTGCTCCTGATGTATTAGAAACGCAAGCAACCCCAGCGTCATTAAGTATTTCGCTTAGGAACCTAGTTGTTGTTGTTTTGCCATTTGTTGCAGATATTAGAACGCTACCTTTTTCTAAACTCTCAGATAATTTAGAAAAGGCCTTTGGATGAAGTCCAAGTAAAGCCACCCCAGGCGCAGATGTTCCACCACCTCTTCTCAGCAGGGGCGATAAAAAAGCAACGGTTTTCCCCACTAAGCGAGCAACAAAATACATAAAGTGATGTTACAACCTCTTTGGTGTCTATTTGAGGTCACTCAAACTTACTTCAAAACCAAAACTTAAATTGGTTTACTCTTTCGGGCTATAAAACATCATGAAAATTAGCGGCTAATGGCTTTGTATTTAATTCGAGTCGGTTGATTATTACTCCCAAACTCTTTCCGAAGGAAGGCCTCATATTCACTAAAATTTCCTTCAAACCACCGGACTGCAGAATTTCCCTCAAAGGCAAGCACGTGAGTAGCAATTCTGTCAAGGAACCAACGGTCGTGGCTAATTACCACAGCACAGCCTGCGAAATCCTCAAGCCCCCCCTCCAAAGCTCGTAAAGTATCTACATCTAAATCATTCGTTGGCTCGTCCAAAAGCAATACGTTAGAGCCGCTCTTGAGTACCTTTGCCAGGTGAACCCTGTTACGCTCACCACCTGATAAATCTCCAACAAGCTTTTGTTGGTCTGATCCTCGGAAGTTAAAGGAAGCTGTGTACGCTCGTCCATTCACTTCTTTCCCCCCGATTATTAGATTATCAACACCGCCGGTTATCTCTTCATAAACACTTCTAGACGGGTCAAGAGACTCTCGTGATTGATCAACATATCCGAGATCAACTGTCGGCCCGATGGTTATTTTGCCCGAATCAACAGGTTCAGTTCCTGTCAATAGTTTGAACAACGTAGATTTTCCAGCCCCATTAGCCCCAACTATTCCAACAATCCCAGCTTTGGGCAAAGAAAATGATAAGTCCTCTATCAAGAGCTTTTCACCGAAACTCTTCGAAAGTCCATCAACCTCAATAACAAGGTCGCCAAGTCTTTGGTCAACGGGGATATTAATTTGGAGTTCCCTTTGAGAGCGATCGCTAGATTTAGATTCTGCGAGAAGCTTATCATAGGCCGCCAATCGAGCTTTCCCTTTTGCTTGACGGGCCTTTGGAGCCATTCGCACCCATTCAAGTTCACGAGCTAAAGTTCTCTGCCGTGCCGCGTCCTTGTTCTTTTCGTCGGACAAACGCTTTTCTTTTTGTTCCAACCAACTTGAGTAGTTTCCTTGATAGGGAATTCCACGTCCTCTATCCAGCTCAAGGATCCACTCAGCGACATTGTCTAGGAAATAACGGTCGTGGGTTATTGCCACAACTGTGCCGACATAATCGCTGAGAAAACGTTCCAGCCAAGCAACTGATTCTGCATCAAGATGATTAGTGGGTTCGTCAAGAAGAAGTAAATCCGGCTTTGAAAGAAGCAGCTTGCATAACGCAACTCTGCGCGTCTCGCCACCCGACAGGTTTTGAACGCTTGAGTCACCAGGCGGCAGCCTAAGGGCATCCATAGCTATCTCCACCATCCGTTGAAGATCCCATGCTCCCGCAGCCTCAATTTTTCCTTCAATCTCAGCTTGCAAAGATCCAAGCTTTTCAAAATCTGCATCTGGATCGGACCAAGCCGCCAAGACTTGGTCATAATCTTCTAATAGTGAAGCTACTTCCCCGACTCCATCCATTACGTTCTCATGGACTGTCTTTTCAGTGTTTAACTTTGGTTCTTGGGGCAAGTACCCAACAGTAAATGAAGGTGTCAACCTTGCCTCGCCTGTAAACCCATCGTCTAGACCAGCCATAATTTTAAGCAACGAAGACTTTCCTGCACCATTCATACCCAATACACCTATCTTCGCTCCTGGAAAAAAAGAGAGGCTTATGTCCTTGAGGACCTCGCGATCTGGAGGGTAGAACCGAGAGCATTTGTGCATAGTGAAGATGTATTCATGAGCCATTGACTTGAGGGTACCTTACCTTTGAAAGCTTTTGGTTATTTCTGACTATGTCTTGCGGCATCGCAAGTCGTATGATCAAGCAATGATCAAAGCGATACTTTTTGATTTCGGGGGAGTAATCACGACGAGTCCTTTTGATGCGTTCGGAGAGTACGAGAGAGAGGCAGAAATACCATCGGGAGTCATTCGGAAGATCAACAGCATCAACCCAGATACGAACGCGTGGGCGAAATATGAACGCAACGAAGTAACTAGAGATCAATTTATCTCGTCGTTTGAGGACGAGGCTGTTGCTCTTGGAGTTAGTCTCAGCGCTGAACGCGTGTTGAAATGTCTCGAAACAACAATTCGCCCAAATATGGTAGATGCCATGAAGTCACTCAGAAAAGAATACAAGTTGGCCATCCTGACAAATAATCTCCAACAAAGCTCTAATGATTCAACCGGAGATAAAAAAAGCCCCACAGCCCACCTAGAGATGGTGATTGACTTAGTTGACCATGTCATAGAGTCTTCAAAGATAGGAGTAAGGAAACCTGAAAGGGCATTCTATGAAGAGGCATGTCGAGTAGTCGGCGCTGACTCAGCTGAATGTGTTTTCCTGGACGATTTGGGTATTAATCTCAAACCAGCCCGTCAAATGGGCATGCGTACAATTAAGGTGATGAGTGAACAACAAGCACTTGATGACTTATATGAAGTCTTGAGCGAAAATAAATATAAGGATTGAAAATAATGCGAATCGCCACATGGAATGTTAACTCCTTGAAAGCGAGAATGCCGAGAGTGGTTGACTGGGTTAATAGATTTAATCCATCCGTTCTATGCATACAAGAAACGAAGATGGCTTCTGACGCGTTCCCACATTCCGTCTTCAAAGAGATGGGTTATGAAAGCGTGCACAATGGCGAAGGTAGGTGGAATGGCGTTGCGATCCTAAGCAACGTTGGCTTAGATGACGTATATTACGGCTTTGATGATGGCAAGCCAGAGGATCCTGACGCCCGAATTATTTGGGCAACTTGTAACGGCGTTCGAGTTGCCAGTGCATATATTCCCAATGGGCGAGAAGTAGGGCATGACCACTACCATTACAAACTTGATTGGTTATCGAGATTGAGATCTCACCTCGAACTAAATAATAACCCAAGTGAAAACCTCGCCATTCTTGGCGATTTTAACGTCGCTCCAGAAGATCAAGATGTCTGGGATATCAATTCGTTCAAAGGAGCGACTCACGTAAGTGAGCCTGAGAGGGATGCTTTCTTTCAAATATTAGATTGGGGGCTCATTGACTCCCTTCGCTATCAAAACCCTGAAGAGGCAGGGGTCTATACATTTTGGGATTATCGTCAGGGTAGCTTCTACAAGAAAATGGGAATGAGAATTGACTTTATATTGCCGACAATTGCAATGAATCAAAATTTAGAAACTATCGTTGTGGATAGAAACGCGCGAAAAGGTGAAAAGCCTTCGGACCATGCGCCTGTTGTCGCTGACTTTTCTCTGGGTTAATTCGTCAAACTGAATTAGCTAATTCATCAGACCCAGGAAGTTCGCCAATTGGCCCGATAATGGTCAGCTGATCGTCAGCATAGAGTTCCGTGTCAGGGTCAGCTCTGAGCACTCTTTCACCCCTCCGTATCGCTTCAATGTGGAGATCTTTATCCAAAGTTAGATCTTCTATTTTTTTGCCTATAAGAGAACGCATCGCTGTTTCAGGTAAGAGTGGATACTGGCCGATTTCTAACCCAGGTAAAAGTCCATCTTTTACTTCCGCTTCGTGAGCAGCATCTAATGATACCGCAGACTTATTGTCATCTAAGTATCCTGCGAGCTCACCAGCTAAGCGAAGAGCACGGCCTGGTTTTTCTGTGGTTCCAGCAAGAAAAAATAAAGCATTCACGCGCTCATTTCGCCCTCCCCATTCGGCAGGTATTGTGATGCCAGCCTCACTTTTTACGATTACTAGATGATCATCCTCAGCGTCATCAAAGAACGCAACCGGTGTGGCTGTCGGGTGAGTTTGAGAAGGCTGTATCCAAAGCGAACCTGTTTCTAGAAATTGTTCGTTGACCGTATCAGCATCAATTCCTATTCGATGACTTAAGACCTGTGAAGCGCGAGTCGCTGCTAGATCAATATCGCCATCATTCGGAACATAGAGCACTGAAGCTCTCGCAATCAGACCAGCGTAATCATCCTCAGAGCGAAGCCCGTGGCTTTGCATAGCAGCAGAAATTTCTCGATCAACACTAGTATCAGCTGCTCGACCTAACCGCTCGTAAATATGATGTATGGCGCCAGCTGTTTGCGTTGCTTTCTTCTTCCCTATGAAGTGATACCAAATAAGCGTCACAAAAGTTGCAGCGCACACCAGAAGCAATGGGAAAGACCCAAGCTTTACAATTAGATATAAAGAGATACCGATACCAAGAATTTGAGTGAAAGGATAAAGAGGAGTTTTAAAGCCTGGGGCATATGAAGAGATCTTTGCAGACCTGAGCACGATTACAGCCAAATTTACAAGAGCTAATTTAACTAAAACGAAAGCGCTTGCAAGCTTGGCGATCGCTCCTGCTCCGAAGGCGATCACCACAAATGACATACCTGCCCCGGTTAGAATGATGCCCCAAATAGGTGTTCCAAATCTGCTGAGCTCGAGAAATTTTGTACTCATGAGCCCATCGCGACTCATAGCCATGGGATAGCGTGCCGCTGCAAGAATTCCAGCATTAGCCGCCGAAGCGAAAGCAGCCAGTGCAGCTGCAATAACGAATCCTGCGCCGACTGCTGGCATGAAGTATTCGGCAGCAGTATGAAGGGGAGCTTGATCAACTATTAGATCATCAGCAGGTACAACCGCAACTGCTACTAATACACCGACTGTATAAACTACAGTGCTCACAAATAAAGAAACGATTACTCCAAGAGGAATATTTTTTGAAGGGTCTTCAACCTCTTCTGCGATGCTGGCAACCTTTGTTAAACCTCCGTAGCTAACAAAAACAAGGCCGATAGCTGCAACAAATCCGCCCGACCCGCTTGTAAAGAAGGGGTCAAAATCACCCAGCCCACTATTAGTATCTGGGAGTCCAGCGATCATGTACCAACCCATAATGCCGAGTAGAAAAGCCACCATTCCCATCTGAAGGGAAGCACTAGTCTTTGAACCAACAATATTTAAGATAGTAAAGAAAGCTATCAAGCAGATCGCAGTGGGTTTTGCTGGCAAGTCAACGATTAAATTTAGATAAGCGCTCATCCCTACTAAAGCGAAAGCGTCCTTCATGACAAGAGACACCCATGTGGAGACTCCACTAAGGGTTCCTCCGGCAGGACCAAGTGCTCTTGCGAGAAAATAGTAGAGCCCGCCGGCTCGCGGCATCGCCGTAGACAACTCTGATACACTAAGCATTGCGGGTAAGGCTAGAAGGCCCGCGACTAAGTAGGCAAGAACAGCAGAAGGGCCAGCTTTATCAACCGCAAAGCTGGGAAGAAAGAACAAGCCTGCGCTAATTGTGCCACCAGTGCTTAGAACAAAGACGTGCCGAAGGCCTAAAGACCTTTGAAGATCTGAAGAAGAGTCCTTACCGGCCATGCGAAATCTTAGCAATTTAAGTGAGTTAACTGGGAATATTAGGAAAAGATTTCAATTATCTGTTCACCAAAGCGATCAATAACTACCGAACTGACCTGAGGTATCTTGTCTAAATCTTGTATGGATTTTGGTTTTATGGAGACAAGTGCCGCAATGGCATCATCTGAGAGCACAATCTCTGGTTTAGAGTCATTAGCTTTCGCAATGTTTCTCCGCATTGAATCCAATTTATCTGCACAACTTTTCTCCCTATCAGTTGTGTTACGTTGGTGATCCGTTATATTTCGAGAACTAAGGAAGGCCCGTATTCTCTGAGATAAGACCTTCGTATCACTGACGAATTTGAATGGAGTCGGGTCTAAGAGATTAGATAGTTCCTTGATATATGTTGAAGGTTTTCTGCTTCTTTTGCTTCCTAGGGAACGATTTCTAGCCCATGAAATATGAAGCTCTTCCTCAGCCCTCGTTAACCCAACAAAGAATAGGCGACGCTCTTCTCCTAAGGCTAACTCAGTATTGGCATGGGCAATAGGATGAAACCCTTCCTCAACACCGCAGAGATGAACTATCTTCCACTCCAATCCCTTTGCTGCGTGAAGAGTAAGAATTTCGACCTCGTCGCCCCTACCTGCTCCAGCTCCGGATTCGCTATCAGATGCCACTCTAAATTTAATATCCTGATCTTTGAAAACCTCAGCAATTGGTGGTATCTGAGCATGGGTTCTGACCAATACTGCTTGGTCTCCAAGCGTGATATTGCCAATTGCGAGTTCTTTGACGAGACTGGCGACGCTACGAGCTTCTTCGTATTCATTGAGCTCTGCTCTGATAGTCGGTAATCGACCACTTTGCATTTTGGGGTTAAGACTCTCCATCGTCGGAAGAATAGAAGATGATAAGGCTAGTATTTCTGGGCTCGAACGGAAATTATCTTTCAATGTAATCGTTTGTGAATCAGGGAAATACTTCTCAAAATTATTTAGAAACCTAGAGTCAGCTCCATTCCACGAATAAATTGCTTGGCAAGGATCTCCTACAACTGTTAACGAGCTTGTGGGTCCTAACCAAGCTTGGAGTAGCGCAAATTGTAAAGGATTGACATCTTGAAATTCATCAACAAATAAATCTCTGAATTTCCAATGACGAGCCTCTGCATAATTTGGATCTTCGGCCAAG
Organism: uncultured Candidatus Nemicrothrix sp.; assembly: GCA_913046155.1. Taxonomy (GTDB): domain Bacteria; phylum Actinomycetota; class Acidimicrobiia; order Acidimicrobiales; family UBA8592; genus UBA8592. Next base: position 13,028 of record CAJWRY010000002.1, read on the forward strand.
AACTCTATTGCAAGCTGAATTATGTCATCAAAATCAATGAAATTCTCTTTTCTTTTTAGCTCTGAGTACTTTCGAAAATACTCAGCCACCGAAGCGAAAGGGATAATATCTAACCGTCCGGCATTCCCAGCTTCCGAAATATAATCATCAGCTGAAATTCTTCTCGCAGTAGCCCAGCTAATTTCAGACAGAATAAAATTATGCTCCGTGTTATTGAAACTTTTCGGCAAGATACGCGAAAGGTAACGGCCTCGATTGCTAATTAAATCGGGTTCGTCTCTAATACCAAGATCCTTCCAGCGAGCTTTGACTTGCCTATAAGCGATTGAGTGAAACGTCCCAGTCTCCACTAATGAAGCTTCGCCCATCTGTCCCATTCTGCGTTTAATTTCATTGGCTGCTTTATTCGTAAAAGCGAGACAAAGTGAATGCTCAGGTTCTATTCGAATAGCATTTATTTGGTAAGCGATCCGGTGAGTCAGAACTCGAGTTTTCCCGGTGCCAGCTCCGGCAAGTATTCGCAAATGACGTGTATCAGAGCGAACAGCATCAAATTGGCTCTCAGTCATGTTTTTATCAAGAAACTCCACGAAATGAGACTATCGTGTATATCCACCAAGTATCTAGTGAAGAAGTTATTGAAAGAAAATAAAGTACTAAAGTGATACAGGATGGGTTATAAAGCACTAGCGCTAAATGACAATGAAGAAGTGATGATTGAACTTCGCAAGCACGTCCTTGCGCTAGCCAGATCGCTTATTGGATTTTTAGCACTATCTGGGCTTGTAATCTTTCTCTATTCAGTTACGGGTCAGTGGTGGCTTTTGCTCGTATGGTTTTGGTTTGCTCTAATTTTCTTCGCTAGGTATATAAATTACAGGCAGGAAAGGTTTCTTATTACTACTCAGCGTGTTGTTTTTCGCCATGGGACCTTTGAAATAAGCACCTATGAAATTCCATTGACAAACGTCACGGCAGTTATCTCACGTCAAGGTATTATAGGGCGACTCGCTGGGTATGGAACTTTGAGTATTGAGCACTCCGATAACAAGATGTCAGTCTATGAAATGCTTCCAAAGCCAGAGCTAATCAAAAGAGAACTATCTCAGCTCATGCAATAAGCTTTAATAAAAGTTAGCGGAAAGATCAGTTTGAAATAAGAATGACTTCAGTAAAGAATGTAAAAGAACTAATAGGAGGTTCTGGTGGGTCCACTATCAGGTAAACGTATCGTTGAGATAGCAGGGATAGGCCCAGGCCCATTTTGTGCCATGCTATTGGCCGACCTAGGAGCGGAAATAGTCAGAGTTGACCGAGCATCAGCTGTCCCTGATATTATGCCCGATTCCCCTAACCTAGATCTTCTCAATAGAGGACGAAGATCTGTAGGCGTGAATCTCAAGACACCCGAGGGTATTGAGACTGTTCTCAAGTTAGTTCAGGAATCCGATGCGCTTATTGAAGGTTTTCGACCCGGAGTAGCAGAGCGGCTAGGCATAGGCCCTGAAGAATGTTTAGCCAGAAACCCCAAATTGATATATGGAAGGATGACCGGTTGGGGACAGGAAGGAACGTACTCTTCAATGGCAGGGCATGATATAAACTACATTGCGCTATCTGGAGTGCTGGGCATGATAGGCCGTGAGGGTGGAAAGCCCATCCCCCCAGTAAACCTTGTAGGAGATTTTGGAGGAGGGGGAATGCTTCTTGCTCTTGGAATATGTGCCGCGTTAGTTGAAACAGCTAAGAGTGAAAAGGGTCAAATAATTGACGCAGCAATGACGGATGGTTCTGCACTTCTTTCTACGATGATGCACTCATTCAAAGCAATGGGGATGTGGGGAGATCGCGGAACAAACCTTCTTGACACAGGGGCACCTTTCTATGATGTTTTCGAGTGCGCTGACGGTGAATTCATATCATTAGGTTCAATTGAGCCCCAGTTCTACTCTGAACTTCTTCGGATAACAGAAATTGACCAAAGCGAGAATCCCAAACAGATGGACAGAGCGGGATGGGCAGAAATGAAATCAAAGATAGGTGACGCAATCAAAGGGAAAACGAGATCGGAATGGGAAGAATTGATGGAAGGAACAGATGTTTGCTTTGCGCCTGTTCTCTCAATGGATGAGGCTTATGAGCACCCTCATAACAAACAGAGGAACACATTCATTGAAATTGCAGGGGTGATGCAGCCTGCGCCGGCACCCCGTTTTAGTAGAACGCCTGCGTCAGTGTCATCTCCTCCACCTCACGCAGGTCAACATACAGAGGAAGTTCTGGCAGGTTTAGGCCTGACAAAAGATGAAATATTGATGCTCAGAGAACAAAATATAATCAAATAATTTGGTCAGCTTAATTCTTTAATCACCTGAACTCCCCATAAGCCTCATGGAGCTGTCATCATTAAGATATGACAGTCATAAAAATAAATGCAATTACAGTTCCTGAAGGTATAGGTAGCGAAGTAGCAAGTAGATTTGCCGCCAGGGCAGGTGCAGTTGATGGCACCGAAGGATTTGAAGGTTTCGAGCTATGGGAACCTGAAGACGGAAGAAACCAGTGGTTGGTAGTTACGAGATGGCTTGATGATGCATCCTTTGAAAAGTGGCGATCGTCAGGACAAGCAGCTCATGCTCATAAGCCCAAAGAAGGAGTCACAGAAAAGCCTTTAAACCTATCAGCAGAGTTATGGCACTATTCAGTCTCTGTTGCTTCTCAAGAAAGCGATTGAGAAACTAGTGGGCTTGAGGGATCTGCATACTACAGTCGCTTTTTTGCTTATCTTTATGAATGCAATAGCAGGAGTTTGGGGAATCCTCCTTGACAGGGAAAGTATTAAATCAACACGATTTTTCTGGATAGCTATAGTGGCTGCTCAAATTATTGTCTTTGCGCAAGCAATTGTAGGAGTCGCACTACAGTCAAAAGAAGATATAGAACCAGATGATTTCCATTATCTATATGGATTTTCGATGATCATTGCTATCGCTATTCTATATGGCTACCGAAATACCATCGGAAACAAAAAATTCTTACTCTACGGATTAGGGAGTTTATTCATAATGGGGCTGGGGATCAGGGCTATGTTTCTAGGAACAACATAGAAATGTAAGATAGAGAATAATTATGAACAGTTGTTTTGGAGAGTTAGATTGAGCAACTATGTCTTGGTGACTGGAGGCGCAGGGTATATCGGAAGTCATTCCGTACTGGCACTAATGGAAGCGGGTTATGACCCAATAGTGCTTGATGATTTTTCCAACTCATCGAAAGAGTCCATTAGCGGTATCAAAAAGATATATGGGGCCGGCCCTGTCGTCATTGAAGGTGATACTGGTAATTCATCGCTGCTAATGGATATTTTCTCAAGTTATGACGTAAATTCGGTGCTTCACTTTTCCGGACTTAAGTCGGTTGAAGAGTCAATGGCCGATCCGCTGAGATATTATTCTGAAAATGTTGGATCCTCTCTGTCTCTTCTGCGGACAATGCAAGAAGCCAACATTCAGACAATTATCTTCTCTTCGTCAGCAACTGTCTATGACCCTGAAAGCCAAGTACCTTACACAGAAAATTCACCTACTAATCCTATAAACCCCTACGGACATACCAAATTGTGTGTTGAGCAGATTCTTCATGGGCTTGCAAGTTCCAATCCAGAGTGGAAGGTAGGCATACTGCGCTATTTTAACCCTGTCGGAGCTCATCCATCTGGCCATATCGGAGAGGACCCAAAGCAAAAGCCCAATAATCTGATGCCATTAGTTATGCAAACTGCCGTAGGTCGGATGGAAAAACTCCTAATATATGGAGATGACTATGACACTCCAGATGGCACGTGCATCCGGGATTATATCCATGTCTTGGATTTGGCTAGAGGGCATCTATCAGCTTTAACGTATCTAGAAAGACATCAAGGGCTTCATATATGGAACTTAGGTACGGGGAAGGGAACTTCTGTCCAAGAGCTCATAGACAAGGCTAGAGAAGTTACTGGAGCTGTCATAAACACAGAAATTACGTTCAGGCGTCTTGGCGATAGTCCTGAAGCGGTCGCTGATCCAAAGAAAGCAAAAAGCGAGCTGTCTTGGCATCCAGAATACTCAATTGGGAATATGTGCGCTGATCACTGGAATTGGCAACGTCAAAATCCAGATGGGTATCAATAGCCCAAAACGCGTTCAAGATAAGGGTTTGTAAAATGACCATCTGGGTCTAAGGTCTCTCTAGTTTCAGCAAATTCAGTCCACCTCGGATACAGCTTTGCTAATTTCGTTGAATCAAGATTATGTAGTTTCCCCCAATGAGGCCGTCCATTAAATTTTTCCATTATGTTTTCAATCTTTGTGAAAAAATCTTTTGAGTTTGCTCGGTTATACAGATGGACTGCAATAAAGCCTGTCTTTCTTTCACTAGCCATTGAAAGGGGAATGTTATCTGCACATAAGGTTCTGACTTCAACTGGAAATGTAACTGGAAAGCTAAGTCCTTCAATAAAACGCCGGACCTCATCAAAAGCATCAAAGAGATATTCTCTTGGAACTGAGTACTCCATTTCAAGAAATTTCACTCTTCGTTTTGAGCAAAAGACTTTATAGCTAGCATCTATGCGCTCTGGTCGGACATTTTCTTTAATGAGGTTATTCATTGTCCGGTTTACGCTATTTGGAAACTGTAACCAGAACTGATTCAAAAGACTAAAGCCAAAGTTTCGTATGACCTCATCGGTCACAAATGAGGACAATTTATTCGTTCTCGTATTAGCGGATGCAACTTTATTGCAGATTTTAATTTCTGCAAGCTCAGTATGTGGGAACCAAAAGAACTCAACAAAGTCTGCGTTCAATTCCTCAATTTTGAATCGAGATATAATTTCAGGCAATTTTGCAGTGAACTCAAGAATCCTCAAGCTAAATGCTGGGACACACTGAAGTGTGACTGAGGTTATTATTCCCAATGCGCCTAAGGAAACTTTGGCTGGTCCTAAAAGCTCGGAGTTTCTTGATTCAGAGATCTCTATAACAGTCCCATCCCCAGTAGCAATTCTGATACCGATAATGGCAGAACTTATTGAGTTATATTCAATACCAGTCCCATGTGTGCCAGTAGCAATAGCTCCAGCGAGACTCTGCGTGTCAATATCGCCAAGGTTTGGAAGAGCAAAACCTATTTTATGTAACTCTCGATTTAAATCTGAGATGGTTATTCCAGCACCTACAGTAACCTGCAGCTTTTCTCTGTCAATGTTAGTAATGCGATTCATTGACTCTAATGAAACTAAGAATCCATCAGTTAATCCGATAGAGCTAAAGCTGTGCCCGTTTCCTATTGGCCTAACTTTAAGTCTTTTAGCCACTCCTAGGCTTACAATCTCAGTAATTTCAGCTTCTGATTTAGGCCTGAAGATTTTGTGCGGGTTGGAGTATTGGTTTCTAGCCCAATTAGTCCACTTTGTAGGCAAAGGGTACTCCTTGAATCAACGTCGTCAATATATTGCAATTACCAGCCACGAAGATCCACCTTCCAATCTCCATTGATATAACCTTCCTGTAAACAAACTAATCTTGGATGTTTAGCAATAGTAGGGTCTACATGAGGAACACGTAGGTGGACCACATCTCCAACTTTAAATGCGAATTCGTCACTTAGCTCTGTTGGCAGGATAGTTGAGTGCTCATCAGAGTAGAATTCAATGACACCGTCTTTAAGCTTGGGCTTTCCATAATCTGTTGCAAAGGATTTCACTCCGGCATCACAGACTGCTCTCCTTTGTTTTTTTTCGATAGAAATTATTGTTGAAACTATCGTCAGGCTCTCTTCGAAGGGGAGATCTACGGAGGAGTATCGGGTATCCATAAACAAAAAAGATCCTGCTTGAATTTCTGTTGCTAGTTCATTAAGGTCAAAAGTCCCTGTGCCACCAGCAGAGATAATGTCACCTCCCGTAATTGAGTGGGCCTCCTGTAACACTTGCATGGCTTTATCAACACCTTCTCTTCGATCAGCTCTGTCTGGGGTAAACATTAAATGCCCCTCATATCCCATAACACCCTGAACATTTAGGCCTTTTCGCCGAGCATACGCTGAAAGAGCTTGTACTTCTTCCAAGTCACAACCACATCTAGGTAATCCAACGTTTACATCGATCAGCACGTTGCGGATACCTCCTTCCTTCGCAGCATCTATCGTTTCAGAAGAATCTACGGCAACGATTACCGAAGCACCGTGATCAACCAAAGATCGAAGTCTAGAAGCATTCAACGTTTCATTGGCGAGTAAAAGATCATCACCTAGACCGTTAGCTGCTAATCCTTCAAGTTCTTTGATCGTCGCACAACAGAAACCTGAATAGCCACCCTGCTTAAGTATTCCAGCGATATCGGTTGATTTGAAAGCCTTAACATGTGGCCGTAATGAGGAACCTGGCCTGACGGACTGCATGATCTCAAGATTTCTTTGAAAGATTTCAAGATCGACAGCCAAGTATGGTGTCTGAAGGTCATTTAATTTCCGCACGTGGCGAGAATACTCAAGTTACATAACAGCTGCAATGCCTAGGTCGGCAAAGTTTTTCTCCTTGTAGTTATCTCTAAACATTTCGCGAAGTTTACTTGCTTGCTCATCATATTCTGACGGGTCATCCCAAGTCTCTCTGGGGTTCAAAATCTCGTCGGGGACTCCTTCGCAACTGGTTGGCATACGCAAATTCAGAATTGGTTGGGTGACCAGAGCGCTTTCGTCAAAGTCTCCAGAAAGCGCTGCGTTCAGTAAGGTCCTAGTGTGTTTGAGGGACATTCTGCTACCGACTCCGTGCGGGCCGCCAGTCCAACCAGTATTGAGAAGAATACATCTTGTATCGTGCTCAGACATTCGCTTTGCGAGAAGTTCAGCATAAACACTCGGTTTCTGCGACATAAACGGGCCTCCGAAACACGCTGAGAACGTTGCCTCGGGTTTTGTGACACCTACTTCCGTACCCGCGAGTTTTGATGTGAAACCAGTCACGAAATGATACATAACTTCATCTGGACTAAGAATAGATACCGGAGGCAATACCCCGAAAGCATCAGCAGTAAGCAAGACAATGGTCTTCGGATGAGGACCAGCTGCCCCAGTCGCAACGCCAGGATTACAGGTCAAAGGGTACGCAAAACGAGTATTTTCAGTTCTAGAACCGTCAAATAAATCAAATTCCTGGGGGTTTGTCTGCTCAACGGGCTTTCCTGCCAACGGGGGCACGTTTTCAATCAGAGTTCCTTTCATGCTTAATGCTGCAGCAATTACCGGTTCAGCGTCCTTATCAAGATCAATAAGCTTTGCATAACAACCATCCTCAAAGTTTGAAACTCCTAAATCAGTCCAAACATGTTCATCATCTCCGATCAGCAGACGATCAGGGTCCGCAGACAACGTGGTCTTTCCCGTTCCGGAAAGGCCAAATAGGATAGCACTGTCATCATCTGAGCCTACATTTGCAGAACAGTGCATTGAGAGTTGTCCTTTGCTTGGTAGGACATAATTCATAACAGTAAACATCGTCTTCTTGTTAACTCCACAGTAGTCTGCGGGTCCTACCACTAAAGCTACGCGATTAACGATGTCCATAATGACTGCACGGTTTGACTTAGTTTGATCCCTTTCAGGATCAGCAATAAACGAAGGCACATTTAAGATGGTCCACCCAGTTTCCGGCCGGTCGCTGTCATCACGAACTTCTTTTGGGAACATAATGTTGCAGAAATACGCATGTGTTGCGTATTCGCCAACAAATCTATAAGGTTCAGCAAACTCCGTATCCCAACCACAAAAGACATCCGTTACGTAGAGGCTGCCTTGTTTGTTATTCAAATAACTAACGACACGTTCTAGAAGATCATCAAATGCTTTCGGGTCAAATCTTTCAAAACCATCTTTCCACCAAACCGTATCCTCCACTTCAGGCCTCGCAACAGCGAAGGTATCCTTCACAGGGCGTCCGGTGCAGTCTGGGTCACTGTAATAGACAAGTGGGCCATCTATCCCTAAAGCAGTTGGAAATGCTTTTTGCTGATTGGTATCCCCATCGGGGGAGACGCGACCCTTGTCATTCTCAATAGCTGCATAAAAGAGTTCATCTTGAGTTAACCCATAATGAAGGGTCACATTTTTAATACCGAATTGTTGCGATAGTGCTTCTTCGATCTTACTTTGGGGGTGATCTGTCATCTATTGACCTCGTAATCAAACTCTATTGTAGGAAATCTGGAGTTCCCATATCCACTTCGGAGCCTAAGCGCAAATTAGTGGCCATTCCTGATTCATTGAGTTCAAAAATGACACGTTGTCCTTGCCGTAGCATGCGAAAAATAGAACCATCAAGGGCATCAGGCGAGAGCTCATATTCAGTAAAATTACGCTCAGACATAACGACACCATCTTTAGTTCCCGGATCGTATGACTTAATGACTCCCTGCACAGTTGCTCCTTAAATAAGATTCAACGTAGTAACAATAACTGACTATATGCAATAGTTGCGAACTGTTAAAGCTTTTCAAAGATTTAACTAAATTAACCAAAAATGACTATATGTCGTCTTTCGGCCTTAGGAATTAGTAGCATTCCATTCGTGGAACAACTCAAATCTTTCTCGGTTAAACAAGTGCGGGACGTAATCTTAAAATATGATGAATCTCTCAAAAGTTACTGTGAGAATCTTAATTCGTTGAATGTGTACCCTGTGCCTGATGGTGATACTGGTACTAACATGTCATTCACTCTGAAGTCGGTTATAGAGGAACTGGATGGCAACGATGACAACCCAGAAGCGCAGTGGGAAGCTATTCGTCATGGAAGCTTAATGGGAGCTCGCGGTAATTCGGGGGTAATCCTTTCTCAGATTCTTAGAGGGCTAGCCGATAGTTTTTCAAATAAAAACCAAATGGGTAATCAAGCCATTGCAGAGGCTTTAACACATGCTTCCGAAGCAGCGTATGCATCTGTGCTAAAGCCTGTTGAGGGAACGATATTAACTGTTTCAAGAGAGATTGCTGAGAAGGCGCAAGAACTAGCAAGAAGCGAAATGGCGCTGACGACGTTTTTGTCTCAATTAGTGTCTGCGGGAGAAGATTCATTAAACCGAACTCCAGATCTACTTCCCGTGCTTAAAGATGCAAATGTCGTCGACGCTGGAGGGGCTGGATACCTCCTCCTTATTCAATGTTTTCTTCATGTCGCTGATGGAACCGATATTAAACCCCCCCCTAAAGCAACAGTGAATGTGTCAAGCTTGACTTCACCCAGTGAAACAAATATTGGTGAAAAACCAGACGTCAGTGAGCTACGATACGAAGTCATGTTTTTTCTTGACGCCCCTGAATCCAAAATTGATCAATTCAAACTCGAGTGGCAAGACATTGGTGACTCAATTGTCGTTGTGGGCGGTGACGGCTTATACAACTGCCACATTCATTCAAACGATATTGGTGAATCTATCGAAGCTGGCATTAGAGCAGGAAGACCATATCAAATAAGAGTTACTGATCTACAAGATGAACTTTTTCACGTAGAGGACCACATAGAGGTCGGGGGCGGCAGCGAGATCATCGTTCCTAACCCCAGTGCTGAGAATACTGCGATCATCGCTGTTGTCGCTGGCAAAGGAATTCAACAAATCTTTGCGTCGATGGGTGTAAACGCAATTGTTGCTGGCGGGCAATCAATGAACCCATCTGTAAAGGATCTACTTGAAGCTGTAGAAAAGATTCAGGCAGAAGAGGTAGTAATTCTTCCTAACAACAAAAACATTATCCCTGTCTCTGAGCAAGTGGACCACCAAGTCAGTAAGAACGTTTTAGTCGTGCCGACGAGAAGCATCCCAGAAGGATTCTCTGCCCTGTTAGCATTTGATCCAGCTGCAGATGCGAAAACAAATTCTCAATCAATGGGGGCTATGGCTGAGTCAGTTGTAACTGGTGAAATCACCCAAGCAGTTCGTGATAGCGAGACAGATGCAGGCAAAGTAATTAAAGGCGATTGGATCGGCTTGGACAGAACAGGGGTCATCGTTGCCCGAAAGAGCCTCGCTGATGCAGCTATGGATCTTTTGCAAACACTTATCGGTGACGAACATGAAATAGTCACAATTATTGAAGGGGAGGACTGCCCTGAAAAAGTTACAAAAGATCTATTGGCCTGGCTATCTAATGAGAAACCTGAAATTGAAGTGGAAGTACACAGCGGTGGGCAACCTTTATATCCATACTATTTTGGTATCGAGTGATTCAACGCACACCCTTCAAAGAAGGGGTAAGTGCTAGAATGAAGATAGGAGAACGCCACCTCTTCGGACTTGAGTGCTAGATGTCTAACTCCCAAAACCCGCTGACTCTTCCAGACCTGTCGAAGATACCGTTATCTCGGCTAAAAGGCATAGGGCCTAAGAAAGAAAGCTCGCTCAATTCTCTGGATATTTTCTCAGTTCTTGACATCCTGAACTATTTCCCGCGCAGGTACATCGACAGAACAAATGAGGCAAAAGTCTCCTCGTTGCACGTGGGCGAAGAAGGAATGATACTCGTCGAAGTTCTGAACGTCTATAAGCAAAAGACCCGCAATAGGCGTTCAATAGTCACTGCAACTGTCACAGACCAAACAGGAAATGTGACACTAACGTTCTTTAATCAGCCATGGAGAGAGAAACAATTAAAAGTGGGTAGTGAGGTTATTATCTTCGGAAAACTCGACCAATACAGAGGCGAATACAGGATGGTTAATCCTGTTGTTGACCTGATTGGAGATAAAACAGGGAAGTTCATTCCCGTATATGCACAATCGGGTAAAGCAGGACTTTCAACTTGGGAGTTCTGTAACTGGACGAAAGATGCGATTGAAAAATCGAGACCCAGAGGTTTCGCTGAACCTCTGCCGTCCGCCATAAGAAAGCAGTATGATCTTGTCAGTCGTGACAAGGCCTACTCTTCAATTCATAGCCCAAACAATCTAGGTGAAATGTTAACAGCAAGAAAACGCCTTGTATTCGACGAATTACTTCGCATTCAATTACTTCTCGTAGCCCGGAAAAGACAGCTAGAGCTAGCTACTCAAGGAATAAGTCACGACTTTGAAGGTGCCCTATTTGATAAGTTAGTAGAGAGTCTTCCATTTAAGCCAACGAATGCCCAAAGTAAAGCAATTGCAGAAATTTTCAAAGACTTGCGCGCCTCTTATCCTATGCATCGCCTCCTTCAAGGGGACGTGGGGTCGGGGAAAACGCTCGTAGCTATAGCAGCGTTACTTTCCGTAGTCGAAGGAGGTAAGCAAGGCTCAATTATGGCTCCTACCGAAGTGCTTGCGGAACAGCATTTCGTTAGTGTTAAAGAATTGTTAAGCAATTTCGTTCTCTCAGACTCGTCTAACTTGCTAGGAGAACGAAAGTTAAATATTTCCCTACTGACAAGTCAGACCTCAGACAAGGATGCTAAAGAAATAAGGGCAAAATTAGGCCGTGGAGAAATTGACATAATTGTAGGTACACACTCCTTAATCCAGGAATCTGTGGAATTTGCAGATATTGGGCTGGCCGTCGTTGACGAACAACACCGATTTGGAGTCGATCAACGCGCCGCACTACAAAATAAAGGTAATAGTAAAGCAATACCAGATCTGCTAGTAATGACCGCTACACCAATTCCTCGAACAGCGGCAATGACGGTATATGGGGACCTTGATGTGAGTATCTTGAACGAACTTCCCGAGGGACGTATCCCCATTGATACGAAAAGGGTGACTGACGCTCAAGAATTATGGGAGGAAGTGAATAGGCAAATTATGTTAGGTCGCCAGGTATTTATCGTTTGTCCACTAATTGATGAGAGCGAAAATATTGATACCACTTCAGCAGAGGCGACGTATCACAGATTAAAGAGTGACGAACTAAGCGGAATATCTGTTGGATTGCTTCACGGAAGAATGCATGCAAGCGAAAAGCAGAACGTGATGGACCTATTTCGTAACGGTGAGATAGACGCTTTGGTATCTACTACGGTCGTCGAGGTCGGAGTCAATATTCCAAACGCTACTGCGATGGTTATTTTAGGTGCTGAAAGATTTGGAATCGCCCAATTACACCAATTAAGAGGGCGTGTAGGACGAGGGTCGTTCCAGTCAACTTGCTATTTGGTTAGCAACTCCCAGACGCCTGAAACTGATGCGCGCCTGCAAGCCCTTGTGGATTCAAACGATGGATTTCATTTAGCTGAAATAGACCTAGAACTTCGTGGCGAAGGAACAATAATGGGGGCCGAACAGAAGGGAAGGAACGATTTAAGAATTGCCTCGCTCCGCAGAGATAAAGAGTGGGTATCCCATGCAAGGACTGCTGCGATCGCTCTGTTAGATTTAGCAAAGCAAGGCGAAGACATATCCCTTCTCATTGAGGAGTTGAACCTTTTCTTCGAGGAAGAGAAAGTCGAGTATTTATTTAAATCATGAGCGAACCTCTAACTCCAGCTTCTGACCCACGAACAACAGCAAATATTCTCACGAAAGCCTTTCTATTCGACCCTTTTTTCAGCTGGCTATTTCCAGGCAAAAGTCATGAAAGTAATCTGCATCAATGGTGGTATTTCCTAACTCGTCACGCAAGCAAGAATCCCGAATGGGCATTAAGTGTCGATGAAAGTAACTCCACCTCGTCAATATGGACCAAGCCAATCCTAGATCTGGATGAATCTGATAATAGCGATGATGACGAACAAGACGCATTCGTCAATTTAATGCATGAATTAGTGGGTGATAGGATCTCACAAGTTCTAGAGGCGTTTGCGGAAGTGAATGCTAACCACCCTTCACAGCCTCACTGGTACTTGCAAGCAGTTGGAACTGTCCCTGAGATGCAAAGTAAAGGGCGGGCTGCGAAGCTACTCCAGCCTATTCTAGAGATTTGTGATACGGAGGAAACTGGGGCATACCTTGAATCAACCAACCCTAGAAACCTCTCCTTCTACTATCGGTTAGGGTTTGAAACCCAAAAGGAACTATCTCTTGACGGTGGCAAAGCAGCACTTACTTGTATGTGGAGAGACCCAGCCTAAATTCCGTCATCTCCAACTACTATGTCCCATCTGTCCAGACAATCCTTACAACGGTAGAACACAACCATATCTACTTCCCAGCCAGACTCTGGCTCTTTGCTACCCAAATAACATTTTCCGCCACAGTCAACACAAGTAATTTCTGCTGGAAGTTTCATCGCTACCCCTCATGGAGAAGATAACGTAATTTGATATGAGGGTCATATCTGGATCAGCGAAAGGTCGCAAATTAGTTGTACCAAGTGGGGATCATGTTAGACCCACAAAAGACCGAGTCAAAGAAGCTATCTTTAACTCCCTGCACAGTTATGGATTGGTCGAGAACAGATCATTTCTCGACTTATTCTCCGGCACAGGGTCACTCGGAATAGAAGCCTTATCACGTGGAGCCAAATCAGTAGTATTTATAGATCACCATGCAGAAGCAATTGATTGCATCATTTTGAATGTTGAAAAATTAAATTATGGCTCAACATCAAAGATATTGAAAACGGATGCGCTGAGTTTCCTCGAAAGGGATGACTATTTCGACGTAGCTCTTTTGGATCCCCCCTATAAATATGAGCATTGGGGCACACTGCTCAAACGAGTTAATGCTCATTCAATAGTAATTGAGAGTTCAGAACAGGTAACGCTTGAAAGTGATTGGGAAATAATTAAAAGCCAGAAATACGGTCAAACTAACCTGCTAATAGCATCACGCCAAAGAAAAGATAAAGACTGATACACCGTCGTACTTCTTAAGGTTATTGTAGAAAATAGCGCTACCCGCATAGGTAGCGCGAAATCTGAGGTAGATTTATCTAATGGCTATTGCAATTTATCCTGGTTCATTTGACCCAATTCACCTTGGGCATGTGCGAATAGTAGAGAACGCAGCAACCATTTTTGATCAAGTGATAGTTGTCGCAATGCAAAACAGAGAAAAAAAAGGATTTTTGTCTATTGAAAAGCGCCAAGAATTACTAAAAACCTCTTTCGGGCATCTAAATAACGTAGTTACAGACTCCTCGACAGGCCTTGTCGTTGATGTAGCCAAAGCATTGAATGCTGAGGTAATTATCAAAGGCCTTCGGTCTTCAGCAGATTTTGAAATTGAAATGCAGATGGCCCAAACCAACAAAAAAATTTCTGCCATCAATACAGTCTTCATTCCAACAGATCCGGAATACTCATATATTTCAAGTAGATTTATTCGTGAAATATCCTCTGAAGGAGGAGACGTATCAGGGTTGGTGCCCAAACCCGTTTCCGATTTACTTAAAAGGGGATTAGGTAATAATGAGTGAACCCGACCAGAATGATGAAAACACAGCATTTGAGTCAGTGGAGCCATACGAAGCGCCCGAAGTCGAACGCCTAATTCAAGGGCTTATTAACGTTGTCGATGCAGCACGCCCTGTCCCATTATCATCATCCTCCATGGTAAATAAGGATGAGATCATTTCAGTCTTAAACGATATATCTATTCGCTTACCCGATGAGATCCGTGCCGCAAGGTGGTTACTCAAACAACGCGAAGACTTCCTCTCACGAACCCAGAGGGAAGGGGATGAGTTAATTGATTTAGCTCGTGCCCGAGCCGGCCAGATGGTCCAGAAGTCTGAGGTCGTGAAAGCAGCTGAGATACAAGCACGAAGAATCATCGAAGAAGCCCAAGGTGAGGCCCAAAAGCTCCGCCTTGAAACGGAAGACTTTTGCGATCAAAGACTCGCTAGCTTTGAAGCTGTTTTGAAGAAAACTCAAAAGGTAGTCGCAGACGGAAGAACCAAACTCCAAGGAGATCCGCTAGCTGATCTGAAAGAAGCACATGGATCTCCAGAAACAGAAACAGAGCAAGGACCTGAGCTGTATGACCAGGATGAAATCGGGTAACGGGCCCTCAGACTCAGATGAGCTTGTTGTAGACCTCCCAAAATTACAAAGAAACACAGGTGTCCCTGCTGAAATATCATCAGAATGGAAACCTGACTCTGTAAGAGCAACCCATTCCAACGCAATTCTTATGCAAGTAGAAATCTCCCTTGAAGCAGTCTCGGATAGGATCACCGCCCTTGGAACCGCAATACTGCATTGGACTGCGCAGTGTCGAAGGTGTCTGGAAGCTACCTCAGGAAGCACTTCAATTGACATTAATGAGATATTTGAAAAAGGTGCTTCCGAAGGTGAAACCTTTGAATTACCGCTAGGTGAAAAGCTTGATTTGAGACCAATGCTTGCAGAACAGGCGATGCTTAATCTCCCAGTTGCTGCTTTATGTTCGAAATCATGCACTGGGCCAATTGATACGGAATTTTTAACTAACTCTTCTCCTTCAAATACTGGAGAAAATCCTGAAGAGTTTAAGGATCCAAGATGGGATGTATTAGACCAACTGAAATTTTCAGATGACTAACTTTTCCCAATCTGGGTGCAAGAAAGTCCGCTGGTCGGTAGGATCTTATTTGCGCAAGTTCTGCTTGTGATGAGAAGAATTGGAAAACCGCATGGCAGTACCAAAGAAGAAAACATCAAAGTCCAAAAGTAGGAGCAGGCGAAATTCTGCGTGGAAACTTCATGCACCGACTCTTAACTCTTGCCCGCGTTGCGGTGCCGCTAAAAGGCCTCATCACGTGTGCGGGAATTGTGGATGGTATGACGATCGAGTAGCCGTTGAGGTCTAGTCCAACAACGAAATCATGACCGAAACATCTCTTCCGGTGGCCGTTGATGCAATGGGTGGTGATTATGCTCCTGATCAGATAATCCAGGGAGCCAGATTAGCCAAAGAATCAGGGATTCCGATTGTGCTCTTCGGGACAGAGCAAGTTCTCGATGCCATACAGGATATAGAGACCATATTTGTCTCGGAAGTGATTGAAATGGACGAGGATCCTGGCCAAGCTGTTCGACGAAAGAAAGATTCGTCACTAATTCGTGCAGCTGAATATGTTCGAGACGGTCATGGCGCAGCCATGGTAAGTGCAGGAAATACCGGCGCTACCATGGCATCGGCATTGCTTAGAATGGGAAGGTTAAAAGGAGTCTCCCGTCCTGCGATCGCAACACCCATCCCCACACTGGAAGGAGATCACCCTGTCATCCTTCTTGATTCTGGAGCTAATGCAGAATGCCAACCTGAATGGCTCTTGCAATTTGCCGAAATGGGCGCAGTTTACTCGCGGGACAGATTTGCCGTTGAGAAGCCTAAAGTTGGACTTCTATCAATCGGTGAAGAAGCTGGAAAAGGAAACTCGCTTGTAAAAGACTCATTTGAAATTTTGAATTCTGGAAATTGGGAAACAGTAAGCAACGCAGAATTCATCGGAAACGTAGAGGGACGAGATTTAATGAGTGGGGCCGTAGATGTTGTAGTTACCGATGGGTTCACTGGGAATGTTGCACTTAAGACTCTGGAAGGAACAGCAAAGGCAATAGTTAAGGCATTATTATCAGCATTTTCAAGTTCTGAGGATGCGAAGGCAGGCGCTGACCTCTTAGCACCTTCTTTGCTTCCCTTGTATCACAAGCTTGACCCAGATTCTGTTGGGGGAGCAGTTTTACTGGGTGTGAATGGTATAGCAATTGTTAGTCACGGCTCTTCATCAGCGAATGCAATTCTCAACGCAATTAAAACAGCGCATGAGCTTTTTAAAGACAACCACGTGGCAAATCTCCAATCCGTTCTCAAACCGTAAAAGGTTGATTTCTCTAACGCTTCGCCATAGTTGCTTACAGATTCGCTATTATCGGTGAGATACATCTAAGGACAGGAACGTATGCCAGCTGAAACTCACATGGAACAAGATCCACTAGGCAGAGAAGCGATATTGCAATTAATCAAAGACCGACTAGGAGAGATCCTAGAAATAGATCCTAACTCGGTCAATGAAGGAGACTCATTTGCAGATGATTTAGATGCTGACTCTTTGGCGCTAATAGAGCTTGTGGAGGCGATCGAAGAAGAACTAGCAGAAAGATCTGTTGACTTCAGAATAGACGACGAGGATCTGGAAGATCTGAAGAGTGTAAGGGACGCAGTTGACTATGTTTTTAGTCGACTGAGCTAATTGATCCTTGATTTCTGACCAAACGGTAACTTTTGCAAATTCAATAAATAAAGTTTTCAAAAACTTACTTCTTCTAGAGGAGGCATTGACTCACAAATCTTGGTCTGCTGAGAACGAAGGAACGGGACCTAACGAGAAACTAGAGTTTTTAGGCGATTCAGTGCTCGGTCTCATCGTTACTGAACACATCTACACGAACTATCCGGAATTATCTGAGGGTGAACTTTCGCTTCTCAGATCTGTTGTTGTCGGAAGAAACTCCTTAAAAGAAGTGGCCGAAGAGATAAATCTCGATAAATATCTTAAGTTAGGAAATGCTTCTGTTTCTCCAGCTCTCCTTGAGGACGCTGTTGAAGCCGTGATTGGTGCAATATACCTTGATGGGGGCTGGCTAGAAGCAAAGGCATTCGTGATTGATGTCTTGGGAGACAGAATTGAAGAATTCTCAAAGAAAAATAATGAAGACAGTAAAAGCAGACTCAAGATGATCTTTGAGAAGCAATCACTGCCACTCCCTCGTTACAGTATTCACTCGGATGGGCCTGATCACGAAAAGGTCTTCTTCGCAAGTATTCATGTTGGGGATGACATCATTGGAAAGGGCAAAGGAAACAGCAAGAAAGAAGCCGAACAGGCTGCAGCTACCGAGGCCCTGAAAAAGTACACCAATGAATAACTTGCGAAATAAGGCGCTAAAATCGTCATGCAACACAACTTTGATAAGGAAACTATGATCCAACTCCCAGAAATAGAAACAATACGGAGAGATTTAGAGCGAGATTGTGTTGGCAAAAAAATAAAAACAATAGAAGTTATAAAATCAAAAGTTGCAGGCGGCCCCAAAGCAAAATCAGCGATCGAGAGAGAACTAGAACAGTCAAAGGTCGAATCAGTCTCCAGAGTAGGGAAGTTCTTGCTCTTTGAATTATCCAATGAGATGACATTAGCAATCGAACTTGGAAGTGGCGGGCAAATAAGCAGAGTCCCAAATAAAACAGAAGTTCATCCAAAAACGCAGCTGATCCTGACTTTCACGCAAACTGGACAGATGAGACTAATCGATCATGTCGGTGAAGCCTCGGTTTCTCTTCATGAAACTGCTGAAGTCATTGAGGATAAGCCTGAACTAGCTGAACTAGGAATTGATCCAATCGAGCATTCGCAACGAATAACTTGGGGAGATTTTGCACACTATCTTCAAGCAAGGAAAGCAAAACTTAAAACATTACTCATTGATGATTCATTCGTGATTGGTGTAGGGCCAATGTATGCAGATGAGATTTTGTTTGAAGCTGGGCTGAAATACGACCGGATGTCAGATTCTCTAACAACAAATGAGGTAAGGCGACTCTGGCAATCAATAGTTCAGACAATATATGACGCTGTCAAGTATCGAGGATCAACCGTTGAAGGGAGCCTTTACGTAGATACCAACGGCGAGCCAGGATCATTTCAAGACCATCATTCAGTCTTTGAAAAGCATGGAGAACTAAGCCCAAGGTCGCGAAAACCAATAGCGCGATCTAAGTTTGGTGGAATCTGGACCTACTACTGTGAGCAAAGCCAAGTTTAAATACTCAAAAAATTAAACTACAAACGTGTAATTTACCTCTGGAGCGACTAGTTTCACTCTGTGTTCTTAAAATCAATGACCCTAAAGGGATTTAAGTCATTTGCGGAGTCAACGACCCTAGATTTTGAGCCTGGGGTCACGGTAGTCGTAGGACCCAACGGTAGCGGGAAATCAAATGTAGTGGATGCGATAGCGTGGGTTCTTGGAGCCCAAGCTCCAGGTTCAGTGCGATCACAAAAGATGGAGGACGTGATATTCGCTGGAACAACGAAAAGGCCGGCACTCGGGCGCGCCGAAGTCTCGCTGACTATAGACAATACTGCCAAAGTTATTCCTTTAGATTTCAATGAAATAACAATTAGCAGAACGCTATTTCGTGATGGCGATAGTGAATATGCAATGAATAATGTTCCCTGCCGTCTACTTGATATTCAAGAGATGTTAAGCGACTCCGGGGTTGGCCGTCACCAACACGTAATAGTTTCGCAGGGTCAAATTGATGCTGTGCTTAATGCTAAACCAGAAGATAGAAGATCTATCATCGAGGAAGCTGCTGGTGTTCTAAAGTTCAGAAAGAGAAGAGAAAAGTCTGAGCGAAGATTAAGGTCAACCGAGGAAAATATCACTCGTCTACAAGACCTTCTTCGAGAAGTGAAGCGTCAGCTTAAACCTCTTGAACGTCAAGCAGACGCAGCAAGACGGCATGGATCTTTATTCGAAGAGTTGAAGACACTTAAGAGGCATCTTGCCGGTAAAGAATTAACCGCTTTAAGGCAGGGGCTAAATGCTGTTCAGCTAGAAAAGACTCAGCTAGCTTATGAAGATAGGAAATTAAAAGCAGAGCTAGAAAAACTTGATTATCAAATTGAGCACGCTGAGGGAACCCTCGTCAACAATGGATTTGATGATGGGGCAGATGAACTAGCAGCGCTCGAGCGGACCCGTGAGCGAGCAAGAGGTCTTAAAGCACTTCTCACGGAGAGAATTGCCAATCTTAACCAGCTTCAAGAATCTCAGGTTGACAAAGGCGTCGTAGAAACTCTTGATGCAGAGGCAGCCAGACTTAAAGCACAACTACTAGAAACCAATAGTTCAAAACTTGCTTTAGAGCCAGAAACAAAGCAGTTAAGTGATGATGAGCGCAATTTTGAACGTCAACGATTCGAATTCCAAGGTCAAGTTTCTTCAGAAGTTGATCCTGCAGGTAGCGCAGCTGCTGAATCAAGAGGCCAACTAGCTGCCATCAATTCTGCTTTACATGATCTTCAAGAGAAGGCATCGGGTGTAAGTCAGCTTGTAGAGGAGCTCAAGGGTAAGGAAAGAGGTTCCGAGGAAGTCACCGAAAAATTAGCAACTCAGATTAACGAGATGAAAGAGTCCTTGGAATCATTAGAGGAAGATAGCAAGCACCTAGATCATCTAACTGAAAAGTGCCGTGCGCAATTGCATGCGGCTCAAGAGGAACATTCGCAAGCTCAACTAGAAAGCAAAGCTTGGATAGCGCGAGCCGATGCACTTTCGCTAGCTCTTGAAGAATCAAGGGAGCGAAGCGGAATCGAAACAGTATCCGAAGATCAAGGAGTGCTAGGGGCATTCCACGATTTGATCGAGATCGATTACGGTTGGGAATCAGCCTTCAATGCTGCAATCGGAAACGCTTCAAGTTCAGTCGTTGTTCGTGGCACTGAGGTAGCGAAACAATCACTTCAAAAGATCCGATCTGCTGGAAAATCCGGCGGAGTTATTGTCACCACAGATGGTCAGAAAACCTCACAAGCACCCCGCTCACCCTTACGAGATCACGTCAGGTCTTCATACCCCGAAATTGAATCTTTACTCGATGATGTTCTTGCTAACGTACGTGTCGTTGAAGATTGGGAAACAGCAGTCACTGATGCTATACAAAATCCACATACCACTTTAGTTACTCTTGACGGTGACTATTTCAACGGTGTCTATTGGCGTGTCGGGAAATCATCTACAGGAGCTACTGGAAAAGCCTTGGAGGAAGCAGTAAAGAATTCTGAAGAAAAGCTTGCCGAAGTCAAACGATCTAAGGATGAATTGGACCAGTGTCAGCGAAAGTTTGATACAGAAGAAAAGAACAGGAACCGTGCTCAGAAACGGAAGCAAAAAGCTTCCCGTCACCTTCAAGAAATGAAAGAAGCTGCATCTCGAGCAGAAAGCGACACCAGGGCTATACGAGTTGAGCTAGCTAGCTTCCAAAAACAACAGATTTCTTTGCAGCAGGAGATCGATCGTCAAATTGCACTTCAAACAGAACTCGCCAATCAGCTGCCTCAATTGGAGGACCATGAAGCCCAATTGATCGAACGCACCCAAGAAATAGAAACTCAAAGATTAGAATTAGAGACTAAAGCAGCCGAATTAGGGGCAAAACGATCCGATATTGATGTTCGTTTAGCTTCAATCCGTGAGCGAGAGACTTACATCAACGATCGACTTCTTGAAATTGAAAAGCGACTCAAAGGCTATACAACCGAACGAGACGAAGCAGAATCTAAACGGACAACGCTTGAAAAGCGATTGAAACTAGCACTTTTCCTAAGAACAATAGTTTCAGCAAAGGAGCTTACTCTTGAAAATGATTTACAAGAGTTACGAGACCGCAGAAAAGAACAATCACAAATAGCTCAGAATACTATTTCGCAGCTTGAAGAATTGCGCATTGCTAGAAGTCAAAACGAAAAGAATCTCTCTGAACTTCGAGAGGAACACCATCGTGCGGAGATGAAAGAATCTGAGTATTCTTTGAAATTAGAGTCCATAACTGACTCAATCAGAAGAGAGCTGGATTGTGAGCCAGGCGTTGCCGTTTCAACTGAAATGCCACCACTTCAAGACGGAACTCCCAAAAGTCGGGTGAGAGAACTTGAGAGAGAACTAAAAATTATGGGACCTATCAACCCGTTAGCTTTAGAAGAATACGAGGAGCTAAATGCAAGACATGAATTCCTTCAAGAGCAACTACAAGATGTACGAAATTCCCGAAGAGAATTAAACAAGATAATTAAAAGCATAGACGAAGAAATCGTTACGGTATTCAGTGGAGCCTTTGCTGATATTAGTATCAATTTCACAAACCTCTTCTCAACACTTTTCCCAGGCGGGGAAGGGGCTTTGAAACTGACTGATCCCGAAAACCTTCTCGAAACCGGAATAGAAATAGAGGCAAAACCATCAGGGAAAAATATCAAAAAGCTATCTCTGCTATCTGGAGGAGAACGGTCACTGACCTCTCTAGCTTTTCTATTCTCGATATTTCGAAGCAGACCATCGCCTTTCTACGTAATGGACGAAGTGGAAGCGGCTCTCGATGATGTTAATCTCCAAAGGTTCCTCCAACTTGTCAACGAGTTCCGAGATGAAGCTCAACTGATTATCGTAAGTCACCAAAAACGTACCATGGAAACTGCAGACTGCCTATACGGTGTAACGATGAAGCCGGGTGGGTCATCAAAAGTAGTTAGTGAAAAACCACAAAATAATCAGCGTCCAGATGCTTTATTCGAAATGGTTGATACTCAAACAGTAAATTCACTGTAAAGAGGGCAAATTACTTGGTGACGAATTTCACGACAGGACTATTCCCTGAGACGGCAGTAGACTTGAGATATGCCTGAAGCAGGAATAACTATATGAACTCCCAAGTCATTCGTCTAAGCGACGTGAACCCTTATGCGTGAAAACCATTATTGGCCATCCGATCAAGGAGCTCCATATTCAAGCACAGCGCGCAAAAGGGCGTATCCAAAGCGCTCGGGAACCTATAGAAACCAAAGCAGGGAGTCAAGGAAATATTTATTTATTCTTGGTTCCCTCCTTGTTCTCGTCACTGGCATGCTTATAGCTTTGATCATTAACTCTGGCGGTAGCAACCAAGTATCAGATATGTCACCTGACATTGCATCTCAATTAACCATCTCATCTGAGGATGCTGAGAGATCCCCCATACCTACGTCAGACGAACCCGTGGCGTCAGTTGCAGAAACTGTCGCTCCTTCAGTAGTAAGAATTGACACTGCAACTGGAACTGGAAGTGGAATTATTTATGATCAAAACGGATCAGTAGTTACCAACGCTCACGTGGTATTGGGGGCTGACACAGTCGAAATTCAATTAGCAGATGGAACACGTGCAACAGGTAAGGTTCTCGGTTCAGACCCAGCCGTTGATATTGCAATTGTGCAAATACAGGAAAATCTTAATTTTCGTAAAGCTACATTCGCCACCTTAGACACCATCAGAGTTGGCCAACTTGCTGTTGCGATTGGAAGCCCTTTTGGTCTTGAACAAAGTGTCACTGCGGGCATTGTCTCTGCTGTAAATAGGGCCGTACCGACTTTGAACGTTGAAAACGGGTCGAGAACAGTTCTCGAAATGATCCAAACCGATGCACCAATAAATCCAGGAAACTCGGGCGGTGCTCTAGTAGACCGTCAGGGACGCGTTGTCGGTATGAACACACTCATCAGAACGGATGGCAATGTCGAAGGCAACTTAGGAGTCGGTTTCGCTATACCCACTGACACTATATTTTTGGTGACAGAGAGGATAGCTAACGGACTATCCCTCGAGAATGGTTTCTTAGGTATCAGCGGCCAGGACCCAACCTTGGGCAGGGCAGGAGCTCTCGTGATAGAAGTTGTGCAAAACAGCCCTGCAGATCAGAGTGGATTGCAACAAGGAGATTTAATCATCAATGTCGATGGTTCACCAATTCTAGGAATGTCCGAGTTAGCAGCTAGAATTCGCTTAAGCTCACCCGGAACTGAAATCTCATTAGGTGTTTTGAGAAACGGAGATGAAATCTCAATAACAGTTGTGTTAGGTTCTCTCCGTAATTTCCAATAACTTAAGTTTTGGTAAGACCAATGAAAAAAATTTCTTCTGAACTTGAAAATACACGAAAAACGTTCTCGTTCTTTTCTAAATTAAAGCGCAATTCGCAGGTTAGTAACGATCTCTGGAACGAAATTGAAGAGGCACTAATTCAAGCAGATGTGGGTGTCGCCGCTACATCAAGAATCATCGATGTGCTTCAGGCGAAGTCAAAAGAAATGAAACTATCAACCACTCAAAGCATCCTTGACCTTCTCAAAGAGCAATTAAAAAGCTCGCTACAAAAATTCAACACTGAGCTCGATGTAGGTGGGAATCCCTCGGTTTGGGTTTTTGTAGGTATCAATGGGGTTGGGAAAACCACATCCGTTGCAAAAGTTGCGAACTGGAAATCAAAAGAGAATGAAAGAGTAGTGTTAGCTGCTGGTGATACTTTTCGCGCTGCTGCTTCAGAACAGTTAGAGAAATGGGCCAACTCATGTGGCGCTGAATTGATAAAGGGCGCTGATGGAGCTGATCCTAGCTCAGTCATTTATGACGCCACAGAATACGCCTACGCCAAGAATGCGTCCTTAGTGTTAGCAGACACGGCCGGCAGATTACATACTAAATCAAACCTCATGCAAGAACTAGAAAAGATAGTAAGGGTAGCTAACAAAGGAAGCGGAACAGTCACAGAGATATTGCTGGTACTAGATGCAACAGTCGGCCAGAATGGTCTTCAGCAAGCAAAGTCATTTGCGAAATCTGTTGATCTCACTGGGATTATCTTGACAAAGCTTGACGGATCCTCCAAAGGGGGAATCATTTTCGCAATTGCTGAAGAACTAGCAATCCCAATTAAGCTCATAGGTATAGGAGAGGGCGAAGAAGATCTGATTCCTTTTGACCCAGAAGTAGTTGTTGAAAAGATTCTTGATTTTCAAGAGGACTCGTAGCTTCATAGAATATATTAACTCTCAGATAGAAGAATTATGTTTGACACCCTTACTGATCGACTTGGAAACATTTTTGGCCGCCTCCGAAGTAGAGGAAAGCTTTCGGAATCTGACATCAATGCTGTTATGGCTGAGGTCCGTACAGCGCTCCTTGAAGCTGATGTAAACCTAAAAGTAGCTAAGCAGTTCCAAGATAAGGTGACAGAACGTTGTCTGCAGATTGAGATACATACGGCTCTCAATCCAGCCCAGCAAGTAATAAAGGTCGTCAATGACGAACTTGTAGAGATACTTGGAGGTCAAGCATTAAATCTGGCTTATTCGGATAAGCCACCGACAGTCGTTCTCTTGGCTGGCCTACAGGGTGTCGGCAAAACAACCAACGCAGTTAAATTAGCGAAGTGGTTTAAATCTCAAGGAAGAAACCCCATTCTAATCGGCGCTGATTTGCAACGTCCTGCTGCCGTTGAGCAACTTCGAGTTCTTGCAAGCGACGTAGATATACCTGTCTTCTCCGAAAATAGCGACCCTGTTAAAGTCGCAAGGAATGGTTTAAGCGAAGCGATTTCTTCTGGTCGAGATGTGCTTATTTGTGATACTGCTGGCCGGCTGAGTATAGACGAAGATTTAATGAATGAAATCCGACAGATCTCAGATGAAATCAAGCCTCATTACACATTCTTGGTAATTGATGCCATGACTGGGCAAGAGGCTGTAAACGTGGCCGACTCATTCAACGAGAAATTAACCCTCGACGGAATGATCCTCACCAAACTCGATGGTGATTCAAGAGGTGGTGCTGCGCTATCGGCGAAGACAATTGTCGGGAAGCCAATAGCGTTTGCTTCTACTGGAGAGAAGGTTGAAGACTTTGAAGTGTTCCATCCAGACCGTTTAGCTAGCAGGATTCTTGGAATGGGGGATGTATTAACGCTTATTGAAAAAGCAGAAGATGCTTTTGATCAGCAAGAAGCTCAAAGGGCAGCCGACCGACTTCTTAGCGGCCAGTTCAACCTTGAAGACTTCCTTGAGCAGATGCAACAGCTAAAAAAAATGGGTCCTTTGCAGAATCTTGTTGGAATGATGCCAGATCTCCCTCAGGGGGTGAACCCAGATGACGTTGACGAGACTCGATTAACGCGAGTGGAAGCGATAATTACATCAATGACCTATGAGGAGCGTGACAGACCTGAAATTATTGACGGATCACGCAGAAGCCGAATAGCAAAAGGTTCAGGAACAAGCATCCAAGAGGTAAGTCTCCTTCTCAAACAATTCAAAGAAATCAAAAGAATGATGAAAGGCGCCATAAAGCCCAGTAAAAAGAAAAAGAAAAAATCATCAAAGGGCCGAAAAGCTAAACAGAACCCAAGAGCTAAAAAAGAAATTAACAAGACAGCTAATGCCTTCGATTTAAGCGAATTTGGTTCATTTAAAAATTGATGAGACATATTTTTCAATGAAATTGCTAAAAAGGTATTGAAGTCCAACTTTTGATCGGCAGAATATGAAGGACACTAAGTGGCAATAGAGGTGTGTATCCGCAGCAAAACCGAATAGGATACCCACTGTCCACAAAGAGTAGCCGCAAGGCCTCAGCAAAATCAGAAAGAAGAAAAAGTGGCAGTTAAACTTCGTCTTGTACGAACAGGAAAACGAAAACAACCGACGTACCGCCTTGTAGCAGCTGACAGTAGGTCGCCAAGGAACGGTCGCTTTATTGAGATCATTGGCACATACGAGCCTCGTCAAGAGCCCTCAAGAATAAATATTGATAATGATCGAGCCATCCATTGGCTAAGGAACGGAGCTAAACCGACAGAGCGTGTCGAAAAACTCCTAAGAATATCAGGTGCTTGGGAAGAATTTACTGGAAAACCTTTAGAGCCAATCGAGTATAAAACTAAAGAAGAGGCTTCTGTTGAGGAGCCTGTGGTAGAGGATGCTCCTGCTGAAGAAGTTGAGGAGCCTGTGGCAGAGGATGCTCCTGCTGAAGAAGTTGAAGAGACTGTGGCAGAGGAAGAAGAAAGTGAGAAATCGTGACCGATGAGAATCAAAAAGTCTCTCACGCCCTCTCTACACTAGAACATATAGTGAAATCTGTTGTTGAGAAACCGGATGAGGTGCAAATAGACATTCAAGCTGGTGATAATGAGACAACCCTTGCAGTGAAAGTCGGTGATGGTGACATGGGAAGAGTCATTGGCAGGCGAGGTCGAATCGCAAACGCTATAAGGACCGTAACTAGGGCAGCTGCAGTGAGAGATGGTGTGGCTGTGTCCGTTGAATTCGTTGACTAGTCAGAGGAACTGGCCTAATTCCAAATTCGCATATTTGCAACAAGATAGACGATCAAAGAATCTGAAATGAAGCATGGATAGCGATCAACTTTTAGAAATAGGAAGAATTGGGAAACCACACGGTTTGCGCGGAGAGTTGATAGTAGCTTTGACATCAAATGTGGACGAGCGAATAAAAGTGGGTGCCGAAGTGTACTTAACGTCTAAGAAAAAATACGTAATCATAGGCTCAAAGCCATATAAAAAAAACTTCCTAGTTTCTTTAGGCGGAATTACAAGTCGCACAGAAGCTGAAAACCTAGCTGGAGAACTATTGCTTGCGAAACCGCTGGAAGACCCGAACATCAAATGGGCTCATGACCTGATAGGAAATCTAGTCATTGACAATGAAGGGAACCAACGCGGTTTGATAGTTGAAATTCACGCTAACCCTGCCAGCGATCTACTGGTTCTAGAAGACGAAACTTTAATCCCTGTAGTTTTTCTCAAGGATATTAAGGATAACAAGGTCTTCGTTGATACCCCGAAAGGTATATTCCAAGATAGTCAATCATGCGAATAGATATTCTGACAATTTTTCCCTCTCTAATAAATAGTTTCGTTAACGAATCGCTAATCGGGAAAGCACAAGAAAGTGGAACGCTGGAAATTTCCGCCCTTGACATTAGAGAGGGCGCATCTGGCGTTCATAAGGCTGTTGATGACACTCCATTTGGAGGTGGCCCTGGGATGGTTCTAAAACCTGACCCAATTTTCAACGTCGTAGAGAACAAAAACCCTCCGCGCCCTCTTTACCTCCTCAGCCCAGCAGGCGAGCCCTTTAGTCACTCAAAGGCAAAGGAACTATCAAAATTAGATGGATTCTCACTTCTCTGCGGACGGTATGAAGGTGTTGATCAGCGCGTTCGAGACCATCTAATTGACGGAGAGATATCGTTAGGAGATTTTGTGCTTGCTGGAGGAGAAATCGCTGCTCTGGCTGTTGTTGAGACCGTCACACGTCTGATACCAGGCGTAATGGGCAATATAGAATCTGCAGCTTCAGAATCATTCACTCAGGGGTTATTGGAATACCCACAATATACAAGGCCATGGGATTTTGAAGGTCTTACCCCACCGGACATACTCCGAAGTGGTAACCATGAAGAAATAGAACTCTGGAGAAAAGCTAAAGCTCTTGAAATCACACTTTCAAACCGGCCCGACCTCATCGAAAAGAGAGGCGGATTGACAGATCAAGAACAAAGCCTACTAGAAAGAAAATTCACGTAATTAAATTTTCTAATCAATTTAGATAGCTTTGATTGCTGTCCGGAGGATTTGTCCGTATCCTTACATGGTTGACAACCAACAAATAACGCACAAGGGTTATCATGAAACTCACAGACGAAATAGACAAAGCCAGTCTTAAAGAAGACATCCCCGAATTCTCTCCGGGAGATACCGTCAAAGTACACGTACGAGTCGTTGAAGGAAATCGCGAACGAACACAGATATTCGAAGGTGCAGTAATCGGTAGACAAGGCGGGGGGATCGGAGAAACATTCACAGTGCGAAAAGTTTCTTTCGGCGTTGGTGTCGAAAGAACATTTCCTATCCACTCACCAATTGTTGAAAAGATAGAAATTGTGAGCAAAGGAGATGTCCGCAGAGCCAAACTTTACTATCAACGGGAAAGAATTGGTAAACGGGCAAAGATAAAAGAAAAAAGAGACTAATTGCCCTGACCTAATTTACAGGTGGGCGGTTTCCCCGGTTATTCCAACATCCCTTATGCCAATGTCTCCTCAAATCTGGAGCCAACCTTGGCACTGCGACAACATGACCAACCCCTCTTGCAATTTCTCTTCCGCAACCCGGGCAAACATAAAGTTTTACAGCTTCATACGGTTGCACGAATCTTGTTTCGACAGAATCCTCTGACCAATCCATCGCTAACCTAACAATGCCCAGATAACCAAAGCAATGAGAAGGGCAAGACCAAAACCTACAAACCAATAGTCAAATTTTGATTTTCGATAGCTTCGAGTCGGATTAAATCCCATATAACTAGTATTGTTCTTCTATGGAAGAAATACTCGTAAATCAGAATGGAAATATAGCTACCGTCACCATAAATCGACCTGAGGTCAAAAACGCAGTCACGTCAAAAATGTGGGATGACCTAACTGCCACTTTTACTGAATTAGGGTACGACGACAGTGTTAGAGCTGTAATAGTAACTGGAGCAGGCGATGACTTTTGCTCAGGCGCAGACGTAAGCGCAATGGGCAGAGATGAGAACGAAGTCAAATTGCATCAACTAGAAGCCATGAGAAAAGTGGGGGATTGCTGTCTGTCTTTGTTCAATATGCCAAAAGTAACTATCGCAAGAGTCCCAGGCATAGCAGTCGGAGCCGGAATGAATATGGCGTTATGTTGCGACCTACTGGTAGCTTCAGAAAATGCCCGTTTCAGCGAAATATTTGCCAAAAGAGGGCTTTCCGTTGACTTTGGTGGCTCTTATCTTCTTCCCAGAATAGTTGGCCTCCAAAAAGCAAAAGAGCTAGTTCTGCTTGCTGATGTGATCTCAGCGTCCGAAGCTAACAGGATGGGGTTTGTAAATTATGTCGTAGATCCTAAAGAGCTCGATGCAAAAGTAAACGAGATCGCAGAAAAAGCCGCAGCAGGACCTCCAAGAGCACTTGCCATGAGCAAAGCGCTCCTCAACAGATCCTTCTCAAATTCGCTGACCGATGCATTAGACCAAGAAGGGACAGCCCAAACCTTCAACTTTACGACAAAAGATATTACAGAAGCTATGAGAGCATTCAAAGAGAAACGAACTCCAGATTTCAAAGGCTGGTAATGCCACGAATCTCTCTACGGTATAAACAAATAATTCTCGCCATCGTCTTACTGATGACATCCGTATCCTGCGGAGTTAGCGCTTCTCCTGAGGTTCAGCCAGATGAGAACGGCTCAGTCGATCCAGAACTCATACTGGGAAGAGAAATATGGGGGATCCACTGCTCCTCTTGTCATGGGGCCTCGGGTCAGGGGGGTAGAGGAAAAAAACTCAACAACGGCGATTTAGCTATAAATTACCCCGACCAAACGTCACTTATCTCGGTCATCCAGAACGGCAAAGGGCAAGGGATGCCAGCTTTTTCATCAAAGCTAACCATTGACGAAACTAAAGCAGTAATCAACTACATATTAGATGTCTTAAATTAGCAAAAACTAATAGCTTCAATCTCTCAAAAATTCTAGTAATCTGAAGATATGAGCTGGGAATTGTCAAACTTTGTTCAATCCTTAACGTCCGTTTCCGATTCAACTGCCTCGGTCTATAAAAGAGATCTAAAATCTTTCATAGAGTGGTGTAACAGCCAGAAACTAACTGCTCCATCAGAAGTGAGCAGAAGAAACCTCAGATATTACCTTGCTTGGCTTCAAGAAAATGATTACTCAAGGAGAACAATTTCCAGAAAAGCATCTTCACTTCGGAGATATTTTAAATGGGCTCAACATAAATCTCTAATAGATTCCAATCCAACGGTTAACCTCCAGACACAGGGTGGTAAATCAAAACTCCCAAGAGTTTTAAAGAAACAGGAATTACAGGTTCTCCTAGACAACCCAAGACCAGCAACCTTAAATGACGGTATCAGGAAGTTCAGAGATGACGCGATACTCGAACTTTTATACGGGAGTGGACTAAGGGTAAGCGAACTTTGTAATCTCAAATTCAACCAAATTGATTCCAAAAGGCAACTCTTACGAATAGAGGGGAAGGGAAGAAAAGAGCGATTAGTCCCGCTATCTAGAAAGTCAATTCAGTGTCTCGAATTATGGTTAAAGAATGGGAGGCCAGAAATGATAGGTACCGAGGAGAACCACGACTTTGTATTCGTGAACATGCGATGTAAGCAAATAACCCCTAGGGATGTGCGACGGTTACTTGACCGCAGATCCTCAGTCCCAGTGAATCCTCACGCTTTGAGACATACCTTTGCAACACATCTTCTTGACGGGGGTGCAGATTTGCGTGAAGTCCAAGAACTTCTCGGTCACTCGGATCTTAGCTCAACCCAAATCTACACTCATGTAAGTAAAGATAGATTAAAGGCCGTACATAAACGAACCCATCCCAGAGGATAAGCCTAAAGCTTGCAAAAGCAGGTGTAACTTCAATATCTAATTGTTAGAATCTGATGTGCTTGAGATTCAAGCAAATTTCACCTGAATAACTCCACGGTCGCCTAGGCGTATATTCAGGAATCGTTTAACCGTGGTAGGAGAAAAATGTCACCAGTTGTTACTATGAGCCAGTTGCTCAAGGCAGGAGTCCATTTTGGTCACCAAACGAGACGATGGAACCCCAAAATGCAGCGCTTTATACATGGAGAGCGAAACGGGATCTATCTCATAGATCTAAACCAAACACTTGAGAGAATCGCTGATGCTTACAGTTATGTCAGAGATACGGTAGCTGAGGGCGGTATGGTGCTTTTCGTAGGCACGAAAAAACAAACCCAAGATGCTGTGAAGTCCTTTGCACAAGGCTGCGGCCAGCCTTATGTTAACCAAAGGTGGCTCGGAGGAATGCTTACGAACTTTGAGACCATGGCAAAACGAGTTGGGAAAATGAAGGAATACCAGCGAATGCGAGACTCAGGCGAGTTTGATGAAATGCCAAAGAAAGAGGCTTTAATGCTATCCCGAGAGTTAGCGAAATTAGAGAGAAACCTCAGTGGAATTAGCATGCTTAAAGAGCGGCCACAAGTAGTATTCGTACTAGATACCAAAAAAGAACACATTGCAGTAACGGAAGCTAACAAGTTAGGTATTCCTGTAATCGCAGTTGTTGACACCAATTGTGACCCTGATGTTATAGATTTCGTTATTCCTGGAAATGATGACGCAATTAGGTCAGGCGAGCTGATGTGCCGTGTTATCTCGGAAGCAGTTGAAGAAGGGCAACTAATCCGATCAAAGAAATATGGATCGCAATCAACCCCCAAAGAAGAACCAGCCGAACCAGTTGAACAAGAAGAAGCCCAAAAGAAAGCGACTGCAGATTTTCAAGAAAGAGAAAAGAAGGTCGCCGAAGAAATTGCCACAAAACCTGAAACAGCAATAGAAGACCTTAACCCAGAACCGGAGGAAATATAAATGCCAGAATTTACCGCAAAAGATGTGCAAAAACTCCGTCAAGCCTCTGGCGCCGGAATGATGGACGCAAAAAGAGCTTTGGACGAGGCCGCTGGTGATTTCGATGCAGCGTTACAATCGTTACGCGAAAAGGGAATTGCAAAAGCGGATAGTAGAAGCGATAGAGAGAGTGCAGAAGGAGCGATTGCCGTTGCGCAAAATGAAGCCGCAGTAGCCATAGTCGAACTTAAATCCGAAACTGATTTTTCCGCAAAAGCCAGCGACTTCTTGTCATTAACTCAAGAACTCGCCGATTTAGTGCTTGCAGAAGGTGAAGATGCTGTGTCAACCAAAGAAGAGGAAATAGATGATCTTCGCATATCAAAAAAAGAAAATATACAACTTGGCACTGTAAAGCAGATTGTCATTGATGAAGGTTCTTTAGTTGACGTCTACCTACACACCGATCAGGAAGGACGAGGAATTAACGGTGTTATAGTTCAAGGTAAAGACGTGCCAGCAGAAACTTTGCATGAGGTTGCGCTTCACATAGCTTTCGCAAAACCATCAGCTCTCTCTCGCGAAGAGGTACCAAGTGAAGATATCGAAAAAGAAAGAGAGAGTGCTCTAGGCGTCACTAAGGCTGAGGGAAAACCAGAGGCTGCGTGGGAAAAGATCGTTGAAGGGCGAGTCTCAAAATGGCTAAGCGAAAGAGTACTGTTAGAACAAGGAATGTTTGGAGAAAAAGAAACAGTCGCACAAAAATTGGGAGCCGGCACTATTACTAATTTCGTGCAAGCATACATAGGCGATTGACTAGGATTATGGCTCAAACAATCAAATTTCACGAAAAGCATGCACTTTAGCGCCGAAAGAGGCATGATACAGACGTGAGTGATTCCAGTACACAACTTCAGCCCGGTCGATGGGGCCGGGTAGTTCTAAAGGTCTCCGGCGAAGCTTTTGCTGGCGATATGGGATATGGGATAGATGGTCATGTCGTTCAAGAGATAGCTCGACAGATTGTTAAAGTCCGATCTGAGTTTGACGTGCAGCTAGCTATAGTCGTCGGTGGTGGAAACATTTGGCGTGGAATGGCAGGTTCCGGAGCCGGTATGGATAGAGCACAAGCTGACTACATGGGAATGCTAGCAACCGTCATCAATGCGTTAGCTCTGCAAGACACATTAGAACAACTTGGCCAACCCACTCGTGTTCAAACAGCTATCCACATGAGCCAGGTTGCGGAACCATACATAAGACGAAGAGCGCTTCGTCATCTTGAGAAAGGGAGAGTAGTAATTTTTGCCGGCGGAACTGGAAACCCTTTCTTCACCACAGATACAACCGCAGCACTTCGGGCAGTAGAAATCGAAGCAGGGGCAATACTCAAGGGAACACATTCAGGGATACAAGGGGTATACGATGACGACCCTCGAGAAAATCCTAATGCGCAATTGCTTGAAGAAATTACCTACATTGATGTTCTCAATAAAGGATTAAAGGTGATGGACTCTACGGCTATCTCACTCTGCATGGACAACAATTTACCCATTGTAGTTTTTGATTTAATGGGCGATGGAAATGTAGGACAAATTCTTGCCGGCAAACAGGTAGGAACAGCTGTAAGTTAGGAACACATGAGCGACGATTTATTAGAACTTTTATTTGCTGAAGCAGAAGAAAAGATGGAGAAGTCGGTCGTAAGAACTAAAAGTGAGTTCTCTTCAATAAGAACTGGTCGTCCAAGTCCTGCTTTAGTGGAGCGGATACAAGTTGAATACTTCGGAAGTGATGTCCCGCTGCAACAACTTGCCAGTTTCTCAGTTCCAGAAGCCCAGTTACTAGTAATTGCCCCTTTTGACAAAGGGGCAATTGAAGCTATCGAGAGAGCGATAGTCCTCGCTGACCTTGGAGTCAGTCCAGCAAATGACGGTTCAATTCTCAGGCTGAACTTTCCTCCGCTCACAGAAGAGAGGCGAAAACAACTCGTAAAAGTGGTCAAAAATCTAGCGGAAGAAGGGAGAGTATCCATTCGAGGTATCAGACGATCAGCTCGTCAAGAACTGGATACTCTTGATAAAGAGGGAGATGTTTCGTCGGACGATGCTAAGAGAGCATCAGAAAAGATTGATACTTTGACACGAGACTTTGAAGGTCAAATAAACGCCGCACTCGAGCAGAAAGAAACTGAACTATTAGAAGTTTAGACTATGGTAGATTTCTGGAGATGTTATGACGGAAGAAGAAAACACAAAGGGACCAGAGGGGGACTCAACAAACCATGGCCTGCCGCATTGGAGCGAGCCAGCTACAGGTCAGTTCCCTAAAGTTGAGATAAACAAAAGTGACGGACCTAACGAAGATTGGGAAGCCTTAACCGAAGGCCCCAACTGGGGTCAGGGAGCTGAGCCTGAAAGCTCGGTCAATGAAACGCAACGCATAGATGTCACGATAGGGGAAGACCCAAAGACAGATGATTTCTTTTCCTACGGGAAGCCACTTGATCTCGCCGAGACTACAGAATCAATCATCTCTGAAGGGAAAAAATCAAGAAGGTCAGGATTGGGTTCAAGGGAAACGTTGACTCGTATCATCACCGGGCTTGTCCTCGGCGGAATCGTCATCCTTTGTCTTGCAATCAGCAAAATAGCAACAGTTGTGCTAATAGCAGTGATGCTTGGTATAGCTTCCACCGAGTTATTTCAGAGCCTCTACAAAGTTGGATGGCAACCTCCCACCCTTGTGGGATTGGTAGCTTCCGTAGGAATGCCATTAGCTACGTACTGGAAGGGAGAAGGCGCAATCGGGTTAGTCCTTTTCCTTACATTCCTGACAGGGGCACTATGGTATTTGCTTGGAATCGGGGGACCGCGCCCTGTTCCCAATCTCGCAGTCTTGACTCTAGGAGTTGTCTATGTGGGTGTCTTGGGTTCCCACGCAGTTCTATTATTGGATGACCCTAAAGGAAAGGGCCTACTGCTTGCGGCAATCCTCCTGGCAGCTGGATATGACATAGGAGGGTACTTCATCGGACAAGCCCTCGGACGTTCACCCCTCACAGAAGTCAGTCCGAATAAAACCATTGAAGGTTTATTAGGCGGGACCTTAGCCACAGTTGGCGTTGGGGTGCTACTTGCTGTATTTGACGTAGGGCCCTTTGATGGTGATCCTTTTGGCTTCTCAAACGCGCTTCTACTGGGAATAGTCGTGGCAGTAATCGCACCCATCGGTGACCTTGCAGAATCACTCATTAAGCGTGATTTAAAAATAAAAGATATGGGAACAGTTTTGCCTGGACATGGCGGAGTGCTGGATCGTTGCGACACTCTGCTGTTTGTCATCCCGACAGTCCATTACATGGTTCTTGTTATGTCATAAATCACTTCAGTGTCTCACATCATCAAGAAGATTAAGACTTACACTTTAAATATGATAGGGAACGGTAGCTGATGAAAAACATAGCCTTACTCGGCTCAACGGGATCAATCGGAACGCAGACTCTTGATGTTGTCAGGGCGAGCCCAGAAAAATTTAATATCGAAGTGCTTGCTGCTGGTTCATCTATAGACCATATTCGAAAACAAATTACTGAATTTAGCCCATCAACGGTAATAATGTCCGATGTCAGCGCAGCGAAAGTACTGGACGAAGAATTTACGGCCGTAACTGTGTTGAGTGGCCCAGAGGCTCTAAAAGAATCAGTTGTGGCTTGCGATATTGTCATTAACGCAATAGTTGGTTTTGCTGGATTGCCGGTCACCATAGCAGCACTAACTGAAGGAAAGACTCTTGCACTAGCAAACAAAGAATCTCTTATCGCTGGAGGCCCAGTTGTCCAAAAAGCTCGAAGAATGATGAAGTCTACAATTATCCCCGTAGACAGTGAGCACTCGGCTCTCCATCAATGTTTACATGGGTATCGGTCAGATTATGACCACCCCTCGCAATCGGTAAAGCGACTCATCGTTACGGCAAGCGGTGGACCTTTTCGCGGATTTACAGCAGAAAAATTAGACAAAGTTACTCTTGAGGAGGCACTTGAACACCCAACATGGAACATGGGTCCCAAGATTACTATCGATTCATCCACACTCATGAACAAGGGTCTGGAAATAATCGAGGCGCATGAGCTTTTTGGTATTGAATATGGGCAAATAGATGTCGTTGTGCATCCACAGTCCATCGTTCACTCAATGGTTGAGTTTGTTGACAGTTCAACAATTGCGCAGTTATCAATGCCTGATATGAGGCTACCGATCACATATGCATTGAATTATCCAGAGAGAAGCGAAGCCGAGTGGGGGTCAATAAAGTGGGATGAAATTAAAAAACTTGAATTTGAGCAGCCTGACTTTGACAACTTTTTATGTTTGAAACTGGCATACCAAGCTGGAGAAGAAGGAGAAACAGCTCCTGCATGGTTAAACGCTGCCAATGAAGTCGCTGTTGCAGCCTTCCTAAACCGTCAAATCAAGTGGGTTGATATCCCTCACTTGATTGCGCAAGCATTGGATAACTACGACAGCCGTAAAGCAGAAGAGGAGCATGATATTTATGAAGCCGACAGGCAAGCACGCCTCATAACAAAACAACTCATAACAGGCAAAGTAAATGGCTGAAAAGACTTTACGAAGTAATGGCGTTACAGACGCCACTTCACAGGAATCAAACTCTCGATTAGGGGTAATTATCGTGCTGGCTCTTTTCGTTTTGCTTGCCATGAGTACCGGTTTCGCAGGCGTTATTGTTGTTCTCTCATTAGTAGCAATGCTGTTTTTGCACGAGTTAGGACATTACCTAGCAGCTAGAAGAGCTGGAATGAAGGTTACTGAATTCTTTATCGGGTTCGGACCTAAAATTTGGTCCTTTACAAGGGGAGAAACCGAGTATGGCCTCAAAGGCATTCCCGCTGGCGCTTATGTAAGGGTCATAGGAATGAATAACCTTGACCCTGTAGCGCCGGAAGACGAGCACAGAGCCTACAGAAATGCAAAATTCGGGCAACGGCTCCTTCTAGCAAGTGCAGGATCCCTTATGCATTTTTTAATAGCGTTAATCCTCTTGTATGCAGTTCTTGTTGGTAATGGAATCAACACAGATGAATCTGACTGGACGGTGAAAAACCTTCGTAACGGTGGCCCCGCAGAGATAATGGGAATTGAATCTGGTGATCGAATTATTGCGCTGAATGGAGTGCCTATTACCGACTGGTGGGATTTTGCTGCAAATATAGCAGGTTTACCTAATGAGGAAGTTACCATCCAGGTCTCTCGAAACGGAGACCTAATGACATTTCAGGGAATTGTTGGGTCACGAGCAGCTAATGCAGACGGACAGGATTACGGATTTATTGGTATTGAAAGAACTAAATTCAGTACCGTAAAGGCCGGCCCTATTGATGCCTTTGGAAAAACTGGCGAGCAATTTGGACTTCTTACCTCTGAAACAATAAAGGGTTTGGGGAATTTCTTTAGCCCCTCAGGATTAGGCGATTTCTTCACAGAAGTTTTTGACATGGATTCTCCGCAGTCTCCAACCAATGTAGGTGTTGGCGAAGGAGATGAAGGAAGAATAGTCTCCGTAGTCGGTGCAACGCGTCTAGGGGCGGAACTAACTGAAACAGGTTGGACAGGGTTATTTCTCTTCTTGGCAACAATTAACGTATTTATAGGAATTTTTAATTTAATCCCTTTACTCCCCTTAGATGGTGGTCATGTAATGATTGCATTCTACGAGCGCCTAAGGAGCCGAAAAGGTGCTCGGTACCATGCAGACGCTTCAAAACTGCTACCGCTAACATATTTGGTGGTCTTTGTGCTGATCGCTATAGGAGTTGCTGCCATCTATCTAGACATAGCTGACCCGATATCCCTCTAGGATGAGAATAATGGATAACACTTCATCAATAGAACGAAAAGAAACACGACAGATACTTGTTGGAGATGTACCTGTTGGTGGTAATGCGCCCATAACAGTGCAATCCATGACTACCACGAAAACCTCTGACGTGGATGCGACACTACAACAAATTTATTCTCTTGCAGCTGCGGGAGCTGACATTGTCCGGTGCACATGTAACGATTATGAAGCAGCTGAAGGCTTGGCAAAGATAGTGCCAAGGTCACCAGTCCCGATCGTTGCTGATGTCCACAACCAATATAAAATGGCCTTAGCAGCAATCGCCTCGGGCGTAGACTGTCTGCGTCTTAATCCTGGGAACATCAGAAAACCCGCACACATTAAGGCCGTTGCTGAAGCCGCTGGGGAACAATCTGTCCCGATTAGAATAGGCGTCAACGGAGGGTCTCTGCACCCGGAACTATATGAGAGATATGGTGGAAAAGTTACCCCTGAAGCAATGGTTGAATCTGCGTTAACAGAACTAAATTATTTTGATGAAGTAGGTTTTGACCAAGTAAAGATATCTGTTAAAGCATCGAACGTTCCGTTAATGGTCGAGGCTTATCGCCAGCTCAGTTCGGCTACTGACCACCCCCTGCATCTCGGAGTGACAGAGGCCGGACCTCCGCCGACAGGGCTAATCAAATCTACAGCAGGTATAGCAAGCCTTTTGTTAGAGGGTATAGGAGACACGATAAGGTTCTCACTTACTGCAGACCCGATACAAGAAGCTAAAGCAGGACGTCAGCTCTTGGAGGCTTTAGGATTACGCGAAAGAAAGAACGTAGACCTCATCGCATGTCCCAGTTGTGGGCGAGCTGAAATCGATGTGTATGATGTTGCCTCAAAAGCTCAGACAGCCTTTGAGGATAAACAAATCCCCCTTCAAATTGCCGTGATGGGTTGTGTCGTTAATGGGCCTGGAGAAGCGCGAGATGCTGATCTTGGAATAGCTGCGGGTAATAAACGAGGCCACTTATTCGTCAAAGGGCAGAACGTAGCGGTTGTGAAAGAAGATGAAATGGTTGAGACTTTAGTTCAATGGGCCGAGTTTATTACCGAGAATGGTTTTGAGGCCGCACTTGCAAGAGCAGATATGGAAAAGGCTCAAAAGGAAGCCGAGAAAGATCGCAAAAAACTACTAGCAATTCAAGGTGAAGATGTTAACGAGGATGCTTCACGCGTTGATTTGATAAGAAAAATTTAGCATCCAACCCAAAAGCTGGTGTAACGATGATTCCAGCAAAAAAGAGCTATAATCCTAAATGTCTTTAATCCAATGGAGTGAGGCGTGGGGTATCCCACGCCTTTTGTTCATCAGACCAAGTTTTGAAAGGAGAAGAATGGCAATAACGCAAAAAGTAAACGAAATGATGGAAGGCCTTCTCCTATCTTCAGATTTTGAGCTCTACGATATTGAACTAAATGCCGGAATACTAAAAGTTACTGTTAATTCAAAGCTCGGAATTACCGTTGACGAGTTAGCAGACATTAACAGAATGATCTCGTCAGAACTTGATAAACAGGATCTCATACAAAATAAATACACGTTAGAAGTCTCAAGTCCTGGCCTGGAGCGCAAACTGCGAAAAAAAGAGCATTACCTTGGAGCGATTAACGAACGTATCTCAGTAAAGCTTGGTCCACATGTTGAAGGAGAGCGCAGATATGTGGGGACACTAGTCAAAATAAATGAAGAGATATTGACAATCCAAGATAGCAACGGTAGCCAAGACGAAATTAATCTCAGTGACGTCACGTCAGCTAAGACAGTTTTTGAATGGGAAAAAAATCCTAAACCTGGCTCAGGGAAAACTCAACCAGGTGTTTCATAGATAAGGAGAAATGATGAACGCAGAAATGAAAGAAGCAATAAATGCAATAGCAGCCGATAAGGGGATGCGACCTGAAGTCCTTTATGCGGTTCTAGCTGATGCTCTAGAATCGGCGTACAAAAAAATGCCCAATGCGCATGAATATGCATGGGTCACCATAGATCCTGACACCATGGAATACAGAGTCATAGCTCAAGATCTCGATGATGAAGGTGAACCATTTGGAGAAGAATTTGAGGTAACACCAGATAACTTTGGCAGGATAGCTGCTCTTGCATTTAAGCAAGTACTAGCCCAAGGTATCCGAGAAGAAGAGCGCGAACAGAAATACGAGGAATACGCAGGACGTGAAGGAGACATTGTTACAGGAATTATTCAACAAAGTGACAGTCGTTACACACTGTTAGACCTTGGGCGTGTAGAAGCCTTACTTCCTCGAGCCGAACAGGTTCCCAATGAAAGACCCGATAGTAACACGAGGATCAAAGCCTACATTGTTGAAGTTCGCAAAACTGCCAAAGGGCCTCAAATAGTCGTAAGCAGAACTCACCCGGGTCTTATAAAGCGGCTATTTGAATTAGAGGTACCTGAGATTGCTGATGGAATAGTAGAAATCAGATCTTGTGCTCGAGAGCCAGGTCACCGAACTAAAATAGCCGTTTGGTCAAATGACCCCAACGTAGATCCGGTCGGTGCCTGTGTAGGTGCAAGCGGCGCACGTGTTCGCATGATTGTGAATGAACTAAGAGGAGAGAAGATAGACATTGTTCCATTCTCAGAGGAACCTGAAGAGTTTGTTTCAAAGGCTTTGTCCCCAGCAAAGGTCCAAGAAGTTCGTATTGACTCGGAAACAGGCACTGCAGATGTAATAGTCCCCGACTATCAACTTTCTCTAGCAATTGGTAAAGAGGGCCAAAATGCAAGGCTATCTGCGCGACTTACTGGCTGGCGAATAGACATAAAGTCAGAAACGCAACAAGCCGAAGAAGACGCATATCAAAATGTTGATTGGGCTGAAGGAGAATGGGTAGAGGATCCAGAAACTGGAGAACAAGTCTGGCAACCAGCTGAAGGA
This sequence comes from uncultured Candidatus Nemicrothrix sp., assembly GCA_913046155.1. Taxonomy (GTDB): domain Bacteria; phylum Actinomycetota; class Acidimicrobiia; order Acidimicrobiales; family UBA8592; genus UBA8592. The sequence goes on from CAJWRY010000002.1 coordinate 53,774, forward strand.
GGGCCAGCCGTCTCAGCAGAGGAGTGGGAAGCCACATCCGACACTGAAGAAGATGCTGAAACAGCTACTACTGATGCTGAATCCGGTTCAGAACCCGCAGCCGAAGAAGTGACTCAATCCGATGAAACTATAGATGACAAGCAGGAAGAAGATAGCGAGTCTGTCGAAATTAATGATGATACTACCACCGAGAATGAAGAGGTATTGCCCGACGATGATGAAGCAAAGCTAGACTCACCAGAAGATGAATCTCTTCAAGAAACCTAAAAGATTCTTTAAGAGGATGGCGGATCAGTCTTAACACGCTAATCTGTACAATCGGGAAAACAGTAATGACAATGAGATCACAATGACCTTATAGGAGAAACGAGCGGCGGCTCGAGATAAAGAGAAGTAACCAAATTGCCAGCAAAAGTACGTGTTTATGAACTAGCCAGAGAGCTAGACGTAACGAATAAGGAAATCATCGCTCTTTGCGAGTCTTTAGGAATTGATGCCAAAAGCCATAGCTCCAGTCTCGTTGAGGCTCAAGCAGACAGAGTACGAAAGAAAGCAATATCTGATGGCATTGCGACTGAAAAGTCCCAAGATAAGGCAAAACCAAACTCAGAGGCAGAAAAGGATTCAGATCCAGCGAATCAAGGTGAATCTAAAAAGACTGTCAAGGCAGTAAGTTCTAAGAAACCACCACCGAGCAAGACCAAGAAAACGGAAAGCACACCAAAATCTGAAGATACGAGCGTTGTTAGCTCTAGAAAACCGCCATCTAAACCGAGCACAGATAAGCCCTCAACAAATGATGCAAAAGCGGGTAAATCAAAACCAACAGAAACAAAGGCTACCTCAGAGACGGGTGCCCCCAAAGCGCCACCCGTCTCTGCAACAGGGAAACCTATACCCCCTCCTCCCGGACCTATCTCAAAATCAGGGCGACCAATACCACCACCTCCTGGTCGAGGTGGTAGAGGACCATCCACAGAGGCACAGCGTGGCGGCCCAAATATGCAAAGGCGCAGACAAGCTAGTCCAGGACCTTCGAGAAATGATAGTGGATCATTTGGGGGCCCAAGAGGAACAAGACCCGCCGGTGGGCCAGTTGCCGATTTCTTACCGAAACCGGGACAGGGAGGAAAGCCATCAACTGGGAAACCTGGTAGTGGGAGACCGGGCGGACCTAATCAGCGTCCCCAGAGAAAAAAGAAAGGGAGAAGACGTAGGCGACAAGAAGAGCTTCAACCAATGGACACTCCGGCTTATACTCCTGAAGATGCTCCAGTCCCTGAAGGAGAAGTAGTTATTGAACGCGCTTCGTCCTCAATAGACGTCGCACCAAAACTAAACCGAAAAACTGCAGACGTCGTCAGATTCCTAATGGAGCAGGGGGAGATGGTTACGGCAACACAGTCGCTGACAGATGACATGATAGAGCTTTTCGCTGCGGAGATTGGTGCAGAGGTGCGACTAGTTGACCCCGGCGAGGAGCAAGAAATTGAACTACAAAAGAAATTAGAAAAGAACCTGATAAGCGACGATGACGACTCAATCCATAGTCGACCGCCAGTCATTACAGTCATGGGGCACGTAGACCATGGCAAAACAAAACTACTTGACCAGATCCGGCAAGCAAACATTGTTGCCGGAGAAGCAGGAGGTATCACTCAACACATTGGTGCATATCAAGTCACTCTTGACGGGAATACTCTAACTTTCTTAGACACACCAGGTCACGCCGCATTTACAGCTATGAGGGCACGAGGGGCAGAAGCTACTGACATAGTTGTGTTAGTCGTTGCGGCAGATGATGGAGTCATGCCTCAGACTGTAGAAGCGATTAACCACGCAAAAGCGGCAAAAGTCCCGATAATCGTAGCCGTTAATAAAATAGACCTCGAGAGTGCGGACGCTCAAAGGGTTCTTGGTGAACTAGCAGAGCATGAGCTGGTTCCTGAAGCGTGGGGTGGCGACACAATCGTTGTTGAAATATCTGCTCTGGAGAATATAGGAGTTGATGATCTCCTAGAGAATCTCAACCTTATTGCTGAAGTAGAAGATTTGAAAGCCTCAGCTCAAGGTCGAGCTTCTGGAGTTGTTTTAGAGTCTCACCTCGATATCGGCCGTGGGCCTGTAGCAACAGTCTTAGTCCAACAAGGAACCCTCTCGGTCGGGGACCCGATAGTAGCAGGACCCTCATGGGGAAGAGTACGAGCCCTTGTCTCAGACACAGGAGAGCAAGTACACGATGCAGGTCCATCATGTCCAGTTCAAGTTTTGGGAATGTCGGACGTTGCGATTGCCGGTGACGAGTTCATTGTCGCTCCAGATGAACGAACAGCAAGAGATGTCGCCGATACACGCGAACACTATCAGAGAGTTGCAACAATAGGAAGGGACTCTTCGGCAGGATCAGGCGGTGGACGTCTTGAAGATTTATTCAGCCAGATAAGTACCGGTGAGCAAGCAACGCTCAATTTGATTTTGAAAGCTGACGTAAATGGATCTCTTGAAGCTGTTAGAGAAAGCATTAAAAAATTAGAAAGAGATGAGGTGAAAGTATCTTTCGTTCATGCTGGAGTAGGGGCCATAACTGAAAATGATATTCAACTGGCCGCAACATCCAACTCCACTGTACTTGGATTCAACGTGCGCCCAGACCGCAAAGCACGTGAAGTAGCAGACCATGAGCAAGTTGAAATTCGTAATTATGAAATTATCTACAAACTCCTCGAAGATATTGAATCAGCAATGGTGGGTATGCTTGTACCTGAGTTTGAAGAAATCGTAACCGGAGAAGCAGAAGTAAGAGAAATTTACAGGGTTCCACGTATAGGAGCTATCGCTGGGTGTTATGTGCTTAATGGTAAGATTACACGAGGCTCCAAAGTACGATTCCTTCGCGAAGGTGTAATTATCTGGAAAGGTGAAATCTCCTCACTAAGACGATTCAAAGATGATGTACCTGAGGTTGCATCTGGATACGAATGCGGCATAGGCCTCTCGGACTTCCAAGATCTGAAAGAGGGAGATATTATCGAAACCTTTGATGAAAAGCAGATAGAAATTACTTAAACACAATTCAAAATTCACTACCGGAATGCCAAAACGACGAAAAAATCAAAAGAGAGATTACCAACGTAGCGACCGCCTCAACGAATTGCTTCGTGAGGTTCTAGCCCAAGAACTTGAGCGAATCAGTGACACGGAATTGGGTCTTGTCAGTATCACTTCTGTTCAAGTAGACAACGAATTAACCAAAGCAAAGGTTTTCCTGTCATCGCTTGATGAGGAAGAACAGCTAGTACAAAAGGTAAGCCGCTACAAAGGAAAATTCCGCAAGGCTATCGGGGATCAAGCAAGAATCCGAAGAGTTCCTGAGCTCGAATTTATTCTTGACCCATCAATCTCTGCGAGTACAAGGATTGATGAGATTCTGGCCGACATTCATGCCACAGAAAAGTCAAATAATCATGGCGCAAACGACAACTAAACACGGCTTCGCAATTGTTGACAAAGAAATTGGCTGGACAAGTCATGACGTTGTAGCGAAAGCTAGAGGTATTTTCGGAACGAAAAAAATAGGCCACTCAGGGACATTAGACCCCCCAGCTTCTGGGGTTCTTATTCTAGGTTTAGGTAAAGCCACTAGGCTATTAAGATTTATAACTGAACTGCCAAAAGAATACGAAGCCACCATGGTAATAGGCGCTGAAACAAGTACCTTAGACGCAGATGGGGAAGTTCTCAGGAGAACAAACAGCAAACCGTCACTCAAGGAACTTCAAGCAATATCAGTAAATTTTATTGGGGAAATAAACCAAATCCCCCCTATGGTGTCAGCAGTAAAAGTGCAAGGAAAACGACTTTACGAAATAGCGCGCGAGGGGAAAGAGATCACCCGCGAGCCAAGAAAAGTCAAAATACACGAACTATCAGTATCTGATGGTCCAGAAAATAATGTATTCACGCTGAGAGTTAAATGCGGATCAGGAACTTATATACGATCACTTGTATCAGATATTGCCCAACAAGCAGGATCTCTTGGCCATGTAGGAACTCTTCGGAGAACAGCAATTGGTTCCCACAACGAGATTGAAGCTTCGCAAGTTGAGGAAGCGGCAATCATCAAGCTAACCGAAGGACTAAAAGATTACGAAATAATTCAAGTCGATGATACGATGCGAGATCGTATAAAAGTTGGGGCAGTAGTAAAAACTGAAGAACTCTCACCTACAAAACCTCAAGGACCTTGGGCTATCGTAGACTCTGAACAAAACCTGTTAGCTATGTATGAAAACTTTAAAACCGGTACGTTGAAACCAGCAGTTGTCTTGCCACAGGAGAATTAAGAAATGGGTGCCATTCAAATCATCAGCGATAATGAAGTACTCCCCGAAAGCGTTGATCAAACAGTCGCCTCGATAGGAGTATTCGATGGAGTTCACAAGGGTCACCAACAACTCCTGCACCTGGTCAAGGGCAAGTCAATTTCAGGCGCAATTCCTTCAGTTGTAATCACTTTTGACCGACACCCCACGGAAGTCACAAGTCCAGAAAACGCCCCCAAAGTTCTTACCCCATTATCTAAAAAAATACTGTTACTAGATGAATTAGGAATTGATTATGTGTACGTTCTTACATTCAACGAAAGCAGAGCATCGACTCCCGCTGTGAAATTCATAAATGAAATCTTTGTTGAAGCGGTAAGAGCAAAAGCAATTTTCGTCGGAGAGGATTTCAAATTCGGCCATAAAAGAACTGGGAACGTTGACCTTCTCAAATCTGAAGGCCAAGCATTAGGCATCTCAGTAAATGGGGTGGGTCTTTTCAATTCTGAGACATCAAACGAAGAGCCCATCTCCTCAACTGCGATAAGAAAACATTTAAAAGATGGAGAGTTAGCTGCTGCAAATGAAAAGCTAGGAAGACCGTATTCCATATCGGGTAAGGTAATTTCCGGTGATCAGCGTGGACGGGCCATAGGTTTCCCAACAGCAAATATCAAGCTCGACGAAAAAATAGCGTTGCCATCAGACGGGGTCTACGCTGCAACGTACTTGGGAAAGAATGGAGCCTCAAAAATAGCCGCCGTTAATATAGGTAAACGACCAACATTCTCAGATGGAACGAAATCAATCGTTGAAGCACATCTACTAGATTTTGAAGGCAACTTATACGGAGATGACGCCACTATTATCTTCCATGAAAGAATTCGCTCTGAAAGAAAATTTGCCGGACTGGAAGAATTTCAGCTTCAGCTAGAAAACGACCTGACTCAAATAAGGGAATTATTGACCTAATCACCTCCTATTAAGTTGGGTTTTCTAACAGGCAAGGTAACCTTTTCTAATGTCACAAAAGTGATATTTTGCCTGATTGAGCGGTAATCGTCATGAAGGCAGGGTCAGAAACCCAAAGGAAATAAATGGCAGCAAATCTTAAACCTAAAAATGAAACTATTGAAGAGCACAGACTTCATGACTCCGATACAGGATCCCCTGAAGTTCAAATAGCTCTACTAACTGACAGAATCAATCACCTAACAGAGCATCTCAAATCACATAAAAAGGATCATCACAGTCGAAGAGGACTCTTGATGCTCGTCGGCCGACGACGAAGAATGCTTGACTACGTCAAGGATAACGACATTGAACGCTACAGAAATATCATTGCAAAATTAGGATTGCGACGTTAAAGCTAACCTTTGGTGTAGAATTTAAGAAACCAAATAAGGTAACTGAAAACCAACATCGAAAAGATTGGCTGCCAGTTGAAAGCGCCTAATAACCTAGGCGTCTTCAACTGGAAAGCTGAACTCCGATGTTGATGTCCATAGGATCGTCCTTGGGCGAAATAATATGAGGTATATCCTCAAAAGGAGTTAAACATGGCAGATGCCATAACAGTCAGTGGCGCAATCAGCGCTGATGATAAAACAATGAAACTTGAGACTGGAGTACTGGCCAGCCTAGCTAATGGGGCAGTAGTCGTAAGCGTAGGGAAAACAACAGTGCTCGTTACTGCGACAGCAAACAAGAGCGCCAAGCCAGGAACGGATTTCTTTCCGCTAACTGTAGATTTCGAAGAAAGAAGTTATGCGGCAGGTAAGATACCCGGTTCTTTTTTCCGTCGTGAAGGCAGAGCAAGCGAGTCAGCAATTCTGGCTTGTCGACTTACTGACCGTCCGTTGCGTCCGCTCTTCCCTGATGGATTCCGCAACGACGTTCACATAGTTGCCACAATTCTAGGAGCCGATCAAGAGAACCCTTATGACGTCCCAGCGATCAATGCTGCATCTGCAGCATTGTGTATCTCTGATATTCCTTTTCAGGGACCTCTTGGTTGTGTCAGAATAGCCTTCGATCAAGATGGCGAATGGATTTCCCACCCAACCTATGAAGAAGGCGAGCTTTCAACATTTGAGATGGTTGTAGCAGGGAGACTACTCGAAAACGGTGATGTAGCTGTCATGATGGTTGAGGCCGGCGGCACAGAGAACGCGTGGAGTTACTACGAAACGGGAGCACCCAAAGTAGATGAAAAAGTCTTAGCAGCCGGACTTGAATTCGCAAAAGAGCCAATCAAGTTAGCTATTGCGCTTCAGGAAGAATTGATTGAGAGCAGTGGAGAAATTTCTAAGATGGAAGTCACTCTTGCAGTAGATTACTCCCAAGAAATCATGGAAGCTGTCAAAGAAGTAGGCTCCGGGTCATTGGCAGAAAGCCAAACCATCGCTGATAAAACGCAGCGTGCCGAAGCAGAGTCTCAAGCAGCCTCTTCGATACTAGATGATGTCCTGAAGCGTTTTGATGGAGAGGACAATGCTGAAACTCAAATCAAAGCAGCGATTCGGTCATTAACCAAAGAACTTGTCCGAAAGCGAATTGTTGAGGAAGGCTTGAGAATTGATGGAAGAACTCCAGCAGACCTTAGGCAGCTTTCCTCTGACGTTGGAATTCTCCCCACAGCACATGGTTCAGGATTGTTCCAGCGTGGGGAAACTCAGGTACTAAACATAACGACATTAGGGACCAAACGAATGGATCAAATGATTGATGGAATTGATCCAATAACGCGGAAACGATACATGCATCACTATAATTTCCCTCCATTCTCTACAGGGGAACCGGGGTTCATGAGAGGGCCAAAGCGACGAGAAATAGGACACGGAGCACTAGCAGAGAGAGCATTACTTCCTGTAATTCCTAGCGAAGAAGAATGGCCGTATACGCTCAGGCTAGTTTCAGATGTCATGTCATCGAACGGATCAACATCAATGGCCTCAGTTTGCTCCTCAACCCTTTCCTTGATGGATGCTGGTGTTCCCATTAAAGCCCCAGTCGCTGGTATAGCAATGGGACTTGTCTTTTCCGAAGGAAAATATATAACTCTTACAGATATTCTCGGGGCTGAAGACGCCTTCGGGGATATGGACTTTAAGGTAGCAGGAACCTCTGATGTGATAACAGCACTTCAACTCGATACGAAAATAGAAGGAATTCCAGCTGATGTGCTCGCCTCGGCACTAGATCAGGCAAAGGACGCGCGAATGGAAATCCTAAGCGTTATGAACGCAGCCATTGCAGAACCTAGAGATGACGTACGGGATGTAGCTCCAAAAATAATTAGCTTTGAAATCCCAATGGATAAAATAGGCGAGGTTATTGGTCCGAAAGGGAAAGTCATTAACGCAATCCAACAAGAGACCGGAGCTGAAGTCATCGTTGATGACGATGGAGTCATGGGATCTGTTTCTATCGCGGGAACCGATCGAGATGCTGTTTATGAGGCTCAAAGGCAAATCAATCTAATCCTAGACCCACCTACGGCTGATGTCGGGGGAGTCTATGCTGGAAAAGTTGTCAACATTACAAATTTTGGAGCTTTCGTTAACATTTTGCCTGGACGAGATGGCCTGCTCCATATATCAAAAATAGGTGGCGGTAAAAGGATAAAGCGAGTGGAAGACGTCCTAGATTTAGGTCAAGAAATTGAAGTCAAGGTTGAAGATATAGATCCAAATGGGAAAATAAGCCTTGTTCTCACCGGTGAAGTCCAGCACAATGAGGACTCCAACGAGGATCAAGAGAATCCCAAAGAAGAAACTTCCGCTAAAAAAGAATCACAAAAGACCTCAAGTTTCGAAGACGAATTTGAAGAAAGCTTAGCTGAGGAGCTCGGAGAACTAGGACCTGAGGCTATCGGCGGAAATCAGCAACGAAACAGAAACCGCAAAGGGAAAGGTCGGGGTGGCAGAAGATAGGGTCTGCCGTCACTCTTCTTGCTAAATAAAAGCTAATCTGTGACCGGCATGGCAATATTGGGTTATGGCAAATTTAAATGTAGGTGTTTTCGGTGCAGCGGGCAAGATGGGTGCTACAACCTGTCAAGCTATTAATAGCGACGATTCCATGACTCTCCGCTTAGGAGTAGATGCGAATCAAGTTGGAACACTTATCCCGAGCACTTCACTTCAAATACAAGGAACGGTGGAGAATCTGGAAGGCATTGACGTAATTGTTGATTTCACTGTGGCAGAAGCCGCCATGGAAAACCTAAAATTTGCAGCACAAGCTGGCGTCCACGCGGTAGTTGGAACGAGTGGAATCAGTGAGGAACATCTCTCTGAGTTGACTAAGTTATTCACCAACAGTAATTGCATAGTAGTTCCAAACTTTTCAATCAGCGCGATACTCCTAATGCATCTTTCCGAAATTGCTACACCTTACTTTTCAACTATCGAAATAATAGAATTTCACCATAACAACAAGATTGACGCCCCTTCAGGAACCGCTCTTGCTACAGCAGAAAAAATTTCCCGAAACATAGCTGAGGATCTGCGTGACCCAACTACTGATTTAACCTTGGAGGGTGCAAGAGGAGCTAAAGCACAGGGGAACATTCCTATTCATAGTGTCAGGATGGAAGGAATGCTTGCCCATCAAGAAGTCATTTTCGGATCGACAGGACAAACATTGACGATAAGACAAGATAGCAGTGATAGGTCGTCGTTTATGCCTGGCGTGCTCATGGCCATCAAAGGAATCCCTAGCCTCACCGGTGTCAATATCGGCCTCGAAACTTTGATGGATGTCTAAAAGAATCTTTACAACGGTACTCATAATCTTCGCGGTTCTTGCAATGATTTTTTTGGGTTTCTGGCAACTTGATCGTCATTCGCAGAAGTCTGACATTAATGAAAGGATAAGTGCGAGGTTAGATAACGAGCCACTTGGTCTTGTAGATATAGACAAACTAAAGAGCTATGAAATCATTGAAATGGAAAGAGATTTTGAATACAGGAGCATTGCTGTTTCAGGTAAATATATACAAGAAGATAGCGTCCTGATCAGGAATCGAACATATAACGGAGTTCCAGGGTTTTGGTTATTGACTCCTTTCCAACTCTTGAACAATCAAATTATTGTTGTCAATAGGGGGTGGTTACCCATTTCAGCTGAAAATTATATTGACTTAAATACTTCAGCATTTGATCTCGCAGGAATTCTCAGAAAAGCTGAATTAGCGAAAGGACTCCAACGGGCTGATTCCAGTCAAGGAGTCCTTGAAAGTCTAGCCAGACCAGATTTAGCACGATACGAAGACCAATTGGGCTATGAAATATTTCCAATGTATATCCAGCTAACTGGTCAAAATCCACAACAATCTGACGGCTTCCCTAAAATACTCGACTTGCCAAAGTTTAGCGAAGGGCAACATCTGAGTTATGCAGTGCAATGGTTCATCTTTGCCAGTATCGCGGCGATAGGATACCCGCTGGTTTTATGGAGTTATTCTAAAAGCAAGCGTATAAGAGGGAGAAAAGAATCAGATATACCCATTGACTACCTCTAAAAATGAAGAGAGAACGCATATACGCTGCTAGCCTCAGGTGAAGGAGAAAGGATCTATATGTCCAGATTTGGAAAAGTTCTGACAGCAATGGTTACCCCCTTCACTAGTACCGGCGACCTTGACCTTGACGAAGCCGGACGCCTTGCACAATGGCTTATTCAAAATGGCAATGATGGACTTGTTGTCGCAGGTACAACCGGGGAATCACCAACGCTTACTCACGATGAACAAATCGCGCTAATTGAAGCAGTCGCAAATTCGGTTGATGCTCCAGTAATAGCAGGAACAGGCAGCAACGATACTAAAGCAGCCGTTGAGCTTACCCAGCGAGCTCAGACAGTAGGGGCATCAGGCATCCTTAGCGTTACTCCCTACTACAACCGACCCTCACAGCAGGGTTTACTTCAACATTTCACGAGAATCGCCGAGTGTACGGACCTTCCAGTGATGTTATACGACATTCCTATTCGAAGTGGAAGAAAAATCGAAACTAAAACGATCCTTGAACTAGCTCATAATCTTAAGAATGTCGTAGCGCTCAAAGATGCAGCCGGGGACCCATCAGAAACAGCCTCCCTGCTTTCTCAATCACCTAACGGATTTGAAATTTACTCAGGCGACGACTCACTAAACTTAGCACTCCTTTCGATTGGAGCTTCGGGAGTCGTCGGAGTTGCAACGCATTGGACAGGGGCTGAACACCAGAATCTAGTGCATGCAATTATGAATGGAGACTATGAAGTGGCAAAGAAAATCAATCAATCCCTTCAAGATTCTTTTGCCTTCGAGTCAACTCTTGATGCACCCAATCCTATCCCCACGAAAGTAATGATGAATCTCCTCGGATTCAACGTTGGGCATGGGAGAGCACCCATGGATACAGTTCCTGAAGGTCTTATAGAGAAAGCCCAAAGTATCGTTTCAGCTACAATTGTCGGATCCCAAATGGGTTTCTCGTAAAAATACTAATATGAACGACACAGTCTTGATTACTTTTTTAGGCGGGCTTGGGGATATTGGCAGAAACTGTGCTGCTATTGAATCAAAAAATCAAATCCTTTTGCTAGATTGCGGACAGCTTTTCCCAGACGAGATGATGCCAGGAGCGCAATCAGTGCTTCCAGACTTCAGTTATCTCAAGGATCGTAGCGAGAAAATTGTAGGGTGTATAGCTACGCATGGACACGAAGATCATATTGGAGCGCTTCGGTATGCACTAGATATATGCGAATTCCCTATTTATGGATCTGAATTTACACTCGGAATGATTCGGCACCGACTGGCCGAAGCAAACATGCTTCGCAAGACTGACTTAGTTAAAGTAGATGATGGCGAAATGATCAGCATCGGTGATTTCCATTGTGAGTTCTTGCCGGTAACGCATTCAACACCTAAAGGATTAATTTCAGCAATTCGAACCCCTCAAGGCCTTATCTTGCATTCAAGTGACTTCAAGTTAGACAATAATCCTGTGGATGGAAGAATCACAGATCTCGACCGCATTACCGCTTTATCTAAAGACCCTGGAATTCGGCTCCTGCTGTGCGATTCGACCAATGCAGAGCTTAGGGGATCTAGCATCTCCGAGTCTGAAGTAGGCGATGAGTTGGAAAAAATATTCATGAAATTTCAGCAGGAACGAATAATTGCAACATGCTTTTCAAGCCACATCCATCGAATTCAGCAAATTATTGACATATCAAAAAAACAGGGAAGAAAAGTAGCTACGCTTGGATTCTCAATGGAAAGAAATATTTCTCTTGCACGGAGCCTAGGTGTCCTTTCAGTAGCAGAAGATGACTTAGTCGATATCTCCGAGATCGAAACTTACCCTAAGAATCAAATTTGCGTAATCAGCACAGGATCTCAAGGGGAACCAAGATCATCTTTAAATTTATCAGCTCAAAATTCTGGGAAGTGGCTACGAATTGATGAGAATGACGTAATCATTTTCTCATCAAGAACCATTCCAGGGAACGAGAAACGAGTAGCTCGTCTCATAAATAATCTCATTAGCTTAGGAGCCTCAGTAGTTAACGACGAAAATCTCAATACGCACACATCTGGGCATGGTCAGCGAGAAGAGCTAAGTGAACTCCATCAGGCGGCCAAACCAGAATGGTTTGTTCCTGTGCATGGCGAATTACGCCACCTAGTAGCGCACAGGGAACTTGCAATAGAGATAGGGACTAGTTCAGAGAATGCGCTACTTGCTACTGATGGTGATCAAGTCGTCATGGAAGATTCGGGATTAACTCTGAACAGAAAGAAATGCCAAGGACATTACATCTTTTCACAAGGATCTATAGTTGAAACTCGACATGACCTATTCAAAGACCGCAACATTCTAGGGAAAGAAGGTTGTGTTATCGCAAGAGTCTCAATTAGCGAAAAGGATAAAATATTAATAGGGGCTCCATCGGTTATTAGCAAAGGCTGGCTCAGTGCAGATATATCAGGGCTCTACGAGCAAGAAATTGAGGATCAATTATCCATTGAACTGGAATTACTTCTTAAGAGCAGAAAAGAGATAACCCAAGAAGTTTTGGAACAAAAAGTTAGGCGAGTCACCGGATCAATGGTTAACGATTCCACAAAACGGAGACCAATGATTATCCCGATGGTTGATATTTTGTCCTAACTTAACCCTCCTCACAAGTTGAGGTTTCAATGCTCGCTATGACTAAATTCTTAGCACTTTAGTGTTACCGTTGGCGTATTGTGGCTAAATCAAAAAAGCAAGAAAAAGCACAGGAAAAGGGCCGAAAACCCGACAAGCAAAAACCGAAAAGGTCAACTAATCCTGCTAGCGATATTTCCTCTGGTAACTCTAAGCAAGAGGGAAAGCAAAAGAAATCTGCATTTAGTGCGTTTAATAGATCGCTGAAATCAGCTTTTGGTGGGCATAAATCAGACTTAATCAGCCTTGGACTAATAGTAATTGGGATCGTGGCTGCTTTAGGTCTATATTTCGGTACCGCAGGTGTGGTCGGTCAGGCAATTGGCCCTTGGCTTTTTCGTGCATTATTTGGGTATATAGGTTTCATCGCCCCTGCCGCTCTTGTATTAGGGGGGCTCTACCTAATTTTTGAATCTCCAGCTACTAATTCTGAAGTTCCTCAAGGTGATCAAACTCCAAGAACGGCTTCAATCCTGATAGGAACTTTACTAATTTTCATTACAATCTGCGGCATTAGTCATATAAATACAAGTGCCAATTCATATAATCTCTCAGACCTTAGCGAGTTAAAGAAAGGTGGTGGGATCCTCGGATATATAGCTGGAGCTCCACTTCGAGCAGCCTTTGAACAGGTTGGGGCAGTCTTTATTCTACTCGCGGTCGGTTTTGTAGGGATCATCTTAGTGACGGGAATGACATTCAAGGAAGCTCTTTCACGTCTATGGCGCCTGACTAAAACTATCTTCTTAAAGATAGCTAATTCAGTGAGACTTGCTATGGGCGAAACTAAAGACGAAATAGCTCAACGAACAGGAACACCAGAAAACCCAGTGATTCAAATTGATGGCGAAGCGCGCCTCTTGAACGAAACCAAAAGAAATGGCCGGTCAGGAAAAGACAACGACAAAGAAAACTCAACAGTTGAGTCCAAGAAAGAAGAGAATCCGGCTCAGCAAAAGGAAAAAGACAGTTCACATAAAAGAAAAGAAACATCTGAGGACTCAATCACTTCCACCAAGCAACTCGAAATAGAACTCGGCCCAGCCGCAAAGGGTTCGATTTGGAAACTACCTTCCGAAAAAATCCTCGCTCGTTCAACTTCCCAAGACATCAATGAAAACCTTGTTGAAGAAAGAGGGCGGGTACTTGAAAGGGCCCTTGCAGCACACGGAGTAGAAACCAGGCTCGTTGGTATGGTAGTTGGCCCTACTGTTACAAGGTACGAATTAGAACTTGGGGAAGGCGTAAAAGTTTCACGCGTTACATCATTGAATAAAGATATTGCATACGCAATGGCATCTGCAGACGTGCGCATCCTAGCGCCGATACCTGGAAGGCAGGCGATAGGAATAGAAGTGCCAAATAATGAGCGGCAGATTGTTGCTCTAGGGGATGTTCTAAGCTCTGTTGAAGCTAAAAGAGCAACTCATCCGCTAGACGTTGGTGTCGGAAGAGACATAAACGGTAAATCTATCGTTATGAACTTATCAAAAATGCCCCATATCTTAATCGCCGGCGCAACAGGAGCAGGTAAAAGCTCATGTATCAATAGCATCGTTACCTCAGCGTTAATGCGTTCAACCCCTGAAACTTTACGGATGATACTCATAGACCCTAAAAGGGTGGAAATGTCACAATACGAACGAGTTCCGCATCTACTCACCCAACCAGTTGTAGACCCCAAGAAAGCGGCAAATGCACTCCAATGGGCTTGCAGAGAGATGGATAGACGATATGAATTACTGGCTGAAGTTAAATTTCGAGATATCACCGGGTACAACGCCGCTTACGATAAAGGGACAATTCAAGCCCCCCCAAGCGCCATTAATCCTGACGGAAGTCCCAAAACTTACAGCCGCTTACCGTTCATTCTTGTTGTAGTAGACGAGTTATCAGATTTAATGATGGTAGCTCCTAGAGACGTAGAGGATTCCATTTGCAGAATCGCACAAAAAGCAAGAGCAGTCGGAATCCATTTGGTTGTTGCTACCCAGCGTCCATCTACAAATGTTATTACCGGCGTAATTAAAGCGAACATACCTGCGCGTATCGCTTTCGCTGTTTCGAGTTTGACCGATAGCCGAGTTATTCTCGATCAAGGTGGAGCGGAAAGATTAGTCGGTCAAGGAGACATGTTGCTATTGGACCCTAAATCGTCTAGCCCTCACAGAATACAAGGTGCGTGGGTTAGCGAAGATGAGGTAAAGCGCGTTGTTGGGGTATGGAAAAAGCAATCTGAACAATTAAAGGACGGAGCGGTATTAGATGGAATAACAACTGAACCCACGATTACCGACGCCCCTTCAAATGCATCAGGAGATCTTATCCCTGGGGGAACCTCAGGAGACTCAGACGACGACGAACTATTGCTCAAAGCAATAGATTTAGTCGTTGAATCACAATTAGGGTCAACATCGATGTTGCAGAGAAAGCTTCGTGTAGGTTTTGCTCGCGCAGGTAGGATCATGGATTTGCTGGAGGAGCGAGGCATAGTCGGCCCGAGTGAAGGATCAAAACCTAGAGAGGTGCTGATCACCGCAGATGAATTGACCCAATCCAATCAACCTGACGAGAGCCCACTTTCGAAATAGGCCAAAATGCTCATTGACCTCTTATTTGTGACCTTAGGAATAGTAGTACTAGTTAAATCTGCTGATTTCTTAGTTGAATCTTCAAGTGATTTAGCAACCAAGTTAGGTGTATCTGCTGTTGTAGTTGGGGCGATCATTGTAGGTTTTGGAACAAGCATGCCAGAAATGGCAGTTTCAACAACCGCTGCTGTGAGAGGAGACATCGACCTAGGTATTGGGAATGTTATCGGATCAATCATCGCTAATTTGACATTGGTTCTCGGAGCCACAACATTCGCAGCAAAAATCCCTCTACCTAGATATTTCATTAAATTCCACATCCCGCTATCGATGAACGCTGTTTTCTGGTTTTTTGTCTTCGCACAGAATGGTTTTATGCGATATGAGGGTTTTATCCTTCTGGGAATGCTCATTATTTCTTTATGGTTGATGTTAAGAGATGGAAAGAAGGGGAGAAGCACTTTCGCTGCCTCGAGCCAAGAACCTCTAACCCAAAGTCAGAGAACCGAAAAGCGGGCACAGATTCTAGATGGCCTTGTTATCGTGGTCTCGTTAGTTGGAGTAATTGGTTCATCCTATTTTATTACTGAGGGAGCTATAGGGTTAGCAGAAAAGTGGGGAGTAGGAAGTGGATTTGTGGGAGCTAGTCTCGTAGCTATTGGAACGTCTCTTCCAGAGTTGGTTGCGTCAATTGTTGCTCTGCGTAAAGGGAAGTCGGAAATAATAATAGGAACAATCTTGGGGTCAAATGTATTTAACGGAGTAGCAATCGGTGCAGCGATAGGGATACTGGGGCCTGGTGAAATGATTGATGCAAAAATCATAGGATGGTTATCCGCATTAACAATTTTGCTGGCAGCGGTAACATGGTGCCTAAAGTCCCTTAGCTCAAAACCAGTAGGGAAACTTGCTGGATTTATGTTGTTATCTATCTACGTGTTTTGGTTAGTTGTTGTAGGTATTTGAAACCGATGCATTCTTTCCCTTTTGGAAATCTGATGGATACTATCAACCTATGAGTGAAAGCTATTGGATAGAAACTTTAGGATGCCCCAAAAATGAGGTTGATAGCGAAAAGCTCGAAGGAACTTTACTAAAAAATGGCATGACTTTGGCTAACTCCCCTGAGTCAGCTGACCTTGTTGTCGTAAACACTTGCGCATTTATTGAAGACGCCCGTAAAGAAAGTGTTGATACGATTTACCAACTAAATAGTGTCCGCAGCCCTGACTCTGAACTGGTTGTAACGGGTTGTTTAGCAGAGCGGTATGGTTCTTCCTTAGAGGAGGCACTTGGAAATGACGTAAACTCGGTAGCAGGATTCGGAGTCCCAGTGACTCTATCAAAAAAGCAAAACACTTCAGAATTTGATTTACTCAATCTTCCTCGTCCAAGCTCCAATAGACCTTGGGGGTATGTCAAAGTGGCTGAAGGGTGTGACAGAATTTGCGGATTCTGTTCTATCCCCTCCTTTAGGGGTCCGCAGCGGTCACGATCGGTAAATGCCATACTCGCGGAGATCGAGAGCATGGAGTTGTCTGAAGTTGTTCTTATCGCTCAGGATCTAGCATCTTATGGGAGAGACCTAAATGAAACAGCGAACATGCAACAGCTATACGAGGAAGTAAGCAAGGTTGTGGAGTGGGTTCGATTGCTCTATT
>CAJWRY010000003.1 GCA_913046155.1 uncultured Candidatus Nemicrothrix sp.
AAGTAAGCGAGGCATAAATGATTCCCGCAAACTTTGATTACCTGCGAGTAGATTCAGTTGAAGGAGCGTTAAACGCCCTTCAAGAACATGGCGATGAAGCTAAGCTAATCGCTGGAGGGCACTCGCTACTCCCTCTAATGAAATTTCGCTTATCTGCACCGGCCTATTTGGTAGATATAAACCGCTTGGACGATCTAAAATATGTAAGAGAAGAAAACGGTCATCTGGTTATAGGAGCCCTAACCCGCCATAGTGATATCGAAACCAATTCTTTAATAAAGGAAAATGCCGGACTTTTAGCTTCAGCTACACACCACGTTGGAGACCCACAAGTTCGACATCGTGGGACTATAGGTGGCGCAATTGCGCACGGTGACCCTGCCTCCGATATCCCATCAGCTCTGCTTGCTCTCAACGCAACGGTAGTGGTTGCAGGCCCTGAAGGGACAAGAGAAATTCCGATTGATGATTTCTTCGTCGGATTCTTGGAAACTGACCTAAAGGATGATGAGATGCTTACACAGATAAAGGTTCCTAGTGTTCCAGATGCAAAATGGTCATTTCAAAAATTCAATAGAAGAGCACAAGACTGGGCAATTGTTGGAGCTTCCATCCTAGTCAACAATGGTCAAAGCGGTGTATCACTGGTAAACATGCATTCAACTCCATTCCGGGCATCCGCAGTGGAAGAAGCAATTGCGAGCGGAGCAAATGCTAAAGAAGCTAGCGAACAGGCTGCGATAGGAACGGAACCAACATCGGACATCAACGCATCCGTTGAATACCGACAACATTTAGCCAGAGTTCTCGTAAAACGAGGACTTGAAGAGGCTGGTCTCTAAATCTGAATAAAACGGTGCATGTGCCACCCTCACAC
This sequence comes from uncultured Candidatus Nemicrothrix sp., assembly GCA_913046155.1. Lineage (GTDB taxonomy): Bacteria > Actinomycetota > Acidimicrobiia > Acidimicrobiales > UBA8592 > UBA8592. The sequence goes on from CAJWRY010000003.1 coordinate 878, forward strand.
TCAACCTGTAGATTAGAGATGTGGGATATGAAACAGCACAAAGCATAGAAAACGTACAAAACGGTCTTGAAGGACAGGGTTATTTCCCCTCTGAAGGCCTAGCATCAGCAATTTTTTTGGCGATTAGCTTACAGAGACCAATTTTTTTAGAAGGCGAACCAGGTGTCGGCAAAACAGAAGTAGCGAAGGTGTTATCAAGTTGGCTCAATACTGAACTAATACGCCTACAGTGCTACGAAGGCCTAGATGCATCACATGCAATCTACGAATGGGATTACTCAAAACAATTATTGCATTTGAGAACTACTGAAGCATCCGGAAGAGCCAAACAAATAGATGAAAAGGCACTCGAAGACGAATTATACAATGAGCGATTCCTAGTTCGGCGGCCACTTCTGCAAGCCATTGATTACGAAGGAGAAACCCCTCCGGTACTCCTGATTGACGAACTTGATCGCGCTGATGATGAATTTGAAGCTTTCCTGCTTGAGTTGCTCTCAGATTACTCAATTACTATCCCCGAGATAGGAGCTTTTAAAGCAGCCGTGCCACCAATCGTCGTGATTACCTCAAATCGAACAAGAGACGTTCACGATGCCCTCAAACGAAGGTGCCTCTATCACTGGGTAGACCACCCCGGATACCTCAGAGAGATCCAAATACTTAAAGCTAAAGCTCCCAAAGTTTCTGAGCAATTAATTAAAACAATAGCCGTCACAGTTGAGCAAATTCGTGAAATGAACCTATACAAACCACCGGGAGTTTCGGAAAGTATTGATTGGGCCATGGCGCTTGAAAGAATAGGAAATAGTGACTTAACAGAAGATGGCATCACTGCGACAATCGGAGCCCTTCTGAAATATCGAGAAGATCAACAAAAAGTTCTGGAATATGGCCTAGATAAAGTCATAGAAGATGCATATGCCCGTGCAGTCTGACACTCATCAAGACATCAGCAAGCCCGAATATATCACTCAAGGATTTATTACCTTTCTAAGGGAAATGGGCGTTGAGGTACCTATCTCTTCATCAATTACCTTCTTCCAATCACTTGCTTACGTCACTATCTCCAACCGAAACGATGTCTACTGGGCTGGCAGATCAACTCTTGTTAGGACACCTGAGGACATACCAGCCTACGATGAGGCTTTCCATGCGTTTTGGGAAGACTACGTAGTCCTCGGAGATAAAGAAGTGCAAAACATAAAAGAAATGACCTTGGCGATAGACAACGATGATTATCAAAATGATGATCAATCAGGTGAGAGTCAAGAAGGAGAACTTATCCCTCTCAAGTACTCGCGTTCTGAAATACTTCGGCAGAAAGATTTTGCCGATTACAGCGATGACGAATTGTCTGAGGCTTATCAATTAATGAAATCGATACGACTCATAGGAAGTACCCAGAAAAGCCGGAGAGCGAGCTCAGTTGCGCGACAAAATAAGACCCCAGACCTCAGGGGTATCATCAGAGCCTCCTTCCGAACTGCTGGAGAGCCCGTCCAAAGATACTTCATGCAAAAGAATGACAAAGCAAGGAGAATTGTTTTTCTCCTTGATGTCTCTGGGTCAATGGAAGTATATGCAAGGGCCCTCCTTCGCTTCATACAAGCTGCAGTAATAAGTCGCAGAAGGGTTGAAGCCTTCACTATAGGAACACGCTTAACACGTGTGACTCGCGAACTTTCAAATCGGGACCTGGACAAGGCATTGCATGTAACATCTGAATCAATAACCGACTGGTCGGGGGGTACCCGCCTAGGCGAAACCATTGGAGAATTCCTTAATATGTGGGGACAACGAGGAATGGCCCGAGGCGCAACCGTTGTAATACTCTCTGACGGATGGGACAGAGGCAAAAGTGAAGTCATGGATGAACAAATGGCTAGACTTAAGAGGATCTCTCATAGCGTAATCTGGATAAACCCTTTGAAGGTTTCGCCCGGCTATGAGCCACTCGCTCAAGGGATGGCGGCAGCGCTTCCCTACATTGATGAATTTATTGAAGGCCATAGTCTAGAATCTTTAATTGAATTAGCTGAAATATTGGCAGAATAGAGAAAGAATGCGAGAAATAATCACAGATATTGAGAAATGGGTAACACAAGGTAAGCGGGTTGCAATCGCACGAGTAATATCACTTGAAGGCTCAGGTCCTCGTGACGCAGGTGCTGCAATGGCAGTAAATGAAGATGGTGTAGTCTCTGGGTCGGTCTCAGGTGGCTGTGTCGAAGGAGCTGTAGTAACAGAGGCATTGGAAATAATAGAGTCCGGTGAAAGAAAAACTGTTTCTTTCGGTTACAGCGACGATGAAGCGTTTGCGGTTGGACTCACCTGTGGAGGTACCATCAATCTCTACATAGAACCATTTGACTGGTAAACATGGCAACCAAGATATTCAACGAATTCAAAGAAAATCTAAAGAAAGGTTTTCCTGTTGCATTAGCAACCGTTATCGAGGGCCCAGGACAAGGGGCTAAATTGCTTCTCCTTCCTGACGGTTCTTATCTAGGTTCATTAGGCAATACAAAGATTGATAGTGTGTTGTCTCGAGATATGGCAGGGGAATTAGCAGCTGGTCGAACAAGCATTCGTCACTACGGAATCGAAGGCGAAGCGCGAGAAGAAACACTATCAATATTCATTGAGAGTTTCGCACCGCCACCTCAAATGGTCATATTCGGTGCTGTGGATTTTACTGCTGCGTTGGTACGGATCGCTAAAGTGTTAGGTTACAAAGTTATTGTCTGCGACGCTCGCCCAGTATTCGCCACAAAAGCGCGATTCCCGCAGGCAGACTCAGTTGAAAATGAGTGGCCAGACCAATTAATGGAAAAACTTGGAACTAGTCTAGGGCCTCGCGATGCAGTATGTGTCTTAACCCATGATAATAAATTTGATGTTCCTGCTATCACCTCAGCATTACAAACACAGGTTGGCTACATCGGAGTAATGGGAAGCAGGAAAACTCATGAAAATCGAACCGAAAGACTTATTGAAGCAGGAGTAACAACGAAAGAATTCGAAAGGGTCATGTCACCAATAGGTTTAGATCTCGGAGCTAGAACCCCTGAGGAGACAGCCATTTCAATCTGCGCTGAAATCATAGCCATGCGAACCGGCAGGAAAGCTCCCCACCTCAAGACCATAGAAGGGGCAATACATGGCGATAGATGAAATATCCACTGGAACCTCCCAATAGCAAACCCTATCCCTACAATAAATAGGTGTTTGAAAACGGAAAAGAAACTCCTCTTGAAGACAATCGAACCGCTGCAATAATTCTCGCAGCTGGCAAAGGAGAACGCTTCGAAGGCAACTCACATAAACTTCTGGCAACCTTCAAAGGAAAACCTGTATTGCAATGGGTAATCGACAACGCAGTAGCAGCAGAATTTGACGACATTTATATCATTTCCGGAGCATTAAATCTTGAAGATAACCAGGCCTTGAGTCTCGAAGCAGAAGCAATAACAATTGTTCATAACCATAATTTTGCCGAAGGGCAAGCATCGTCTCTCAGAAGTGGTCTTGAGATAGCAGGATATGATGGTTATTCATCGGTCACTGTCGGACTTGGGGACATGCCTCTTGTCCCTACTGCAGCATGGAAATCTGTATCTGAAGCTAAAGGAAAACTAGTGACAGCCTCATTCGCTGGAAACCATAGACCACCGGTTAAGATAGACCAAGAATTGTGGTCACTAATACCTATTTCAGGTGATGAAGGAGCACGTTCCCTTCTACGGCTTCGGCCAGACTTGTTGGATGAGGTACCATGCGAAGGAAACCCTGTAGATATTGACACGAGGAGAGATTTAGAACGATGGAGCTAAATAATGAAATTGATGTAAACGCACCGATCCAAGAAGTATGGGAAGCCTTCAACACTCCTGAAAGAATTGCTCCATGCTTACCTGGGGCTGAACTCCAAGAAGTTGACGGGAATAACTTCAACGGTCTCGTAAAAATCAAGGTAGGTCCAATAACAGCGCAATATAAGGGAACCGCAAGCTACCTCGAAAAAGATGAGGATGCGCAAAAAGTCGTAATCAAAGGAGATGGAAGAGATACACGAGGGGCCGGAAACGCCAGTGCAACTATTACTGCCCAACTCTCCGAAATTTCACCTGATGTAACGAACGTGAACGTTAGAACTGAATTAACCATCACCGGTAAAGTGGCACAATTCGGCAGAGGTGCAATAAGTGACGTAAGCGGAAAACTTATGACTCAGTTTGCGCAAAACCTAGAACAACTCCTTGAACCGTCAGCCAAAACGGAAAAAGAAACTGCCGAAACTGATACTAAAAGCAACGAAAATGAAACCACTGATAACGAACTGAACCTACTATCCGTTGTTGCTATTCCGGTTCTCAAACGATTCGGAATTCCAATAGCTGCACTAGCAATTGGTGTGTTCATGGTAATTAGGTACGCCATTTTGTAGGGCAATATCGAGATGCAAGAAGATTACTCGCAAGATGCTGTGATCGTAGAAAACCTACTTGGTCGAAAACCCCAAGGTAGCTACGAAATAGCAGTAAGGAAACCAGACGGTACTCCTAGGGTAATAAAAAATTCACCATTTCTAAGCGACGGAACTCCTATGCCCACAACGTATTGGCTCATAGACCCCGAAGATAAATTACATATAAGCAGGCTTGAATCATCCGGAGCGATAAACCAAGCTGAGCTAGAAATAGGATTAGAGAAGCTCCAAGAAGTCCATCTTGACTATGAAAAGCAACGTAATGATTTAATAGATGAAAACTATGATGGACCCAGACCCTCGGGAGGAGTTGGCGGGACTAGGCAAGGAATCAAATGCCTCCATGCCCATTATGCATGGTTTCTAGCTGGCGGAGATGATCCAGTCGGATTATGGATTGAGGACCGCATATGCGAAGAAAGTCAACGAAATCAGGAAATAAATGGCTAGAACTCTTGCAGCGATTGATTGCGGTACAAACAGCACAAGACTACTGATTGTTGAACAAAAAGGCCAGCAAGAATATAAGACGCTCCACCGCGAAGCGCAAATAACGCGTTTAGGAGAAGGAACAGATAGAACACAAGAACTTGGAGCCGAAGCTATGGACCGAGCCTTAGCCACTCTCATAGACTATGCAGGGAAAATTGAAGATCATGAAGTTTCGGAAATCAAGTTTGTAGCGACTTCAGCAGTTCGTGATGCAAGAAATAAAGACGTCTTCCTGACAGCAGCCGAAGAGGTTACAACTATCAAACCCGAAATACTGGACGGGTTAGACGAAGCTAAGTTCACGTTTATCGGTGCGACGAATAATGTCTTATCAACTGGACCGAGTCTCGTAATTGATATTGGAGGAGGATCAACAGAATTTGCTTTCGGTGACGGAAAGCTTGAACTCTCACACTCTGCTGATATCGGATGCGTAAGAATCTCAGAGCGCTTCATAGCCAACGACCCTCCACTACCAGAGGAACTTTCCGCAGCTCAATCGCTGATAGATCTCCACCTCGATGACGTCCTAATGAGTATTCCGGGCATTCAGTCCGCAACGAACATATACGGTGTTGCAGGGACTGTCAGTGCCACTTCAATGATCGAGCAAGGCTTATATGAGTACAATTTTGACTCGGTGCATAGACATATTATGAAAAAACAGGATATTGAAGAGGTCTTCCGACTTCTAGCGACCGACAACCGCGAAGGGAGACTGTCAAATCCGGGCATGGAAGAAGGACGCGTTGATGTAATAGTCGGAGGTCTTTGTATATTGGCTCAAATCATGCGCAAGCTTGACTTTGAGCAAATTCAAGTCTCAGAATCAGACATTCTTGATGGGTTGATACTAAGCCTGATGAAATAAACCTTCGAGCCGAGTCGTCTACTCCAGAGTTTGCAGACTATGGTTTCTGATACTCAATCAAAAGAATGAAAGAAGAATGAAAGTTACGCGCTTCCGTCCTGCAGCAGCATCCCAGAGTAATTTCCTAAAAGGGCGGCGTATCGTATTACGACCTTTGGTAACGGAGGACTTTGGGCAATGGTCCGAGGTAAGAAGCGTAAATAAAGAATGGTTAACTAAATGGGAACCGAGTAAACCTGAAGGTGCTCCGGATATTACAAATGACAAAGTAGCGTTCACTGCGAGATGTAATGCACGGGACAGGGAAAGGCATTTAGGCTCCGGATACGGATTTGGAATTTTCGTAGATGAAGAATTTAGTGGCGAGATCAACATATCGTCTATTCAGCGTGGGCCTTTTCAAAACTGTTATGTCGGGTATTGGATTGATCACAGAAAAGCAGGGCAAGGGTATACCCCAGAGGCTCTTGTAGTTCTCCTGAAGTTCGCTTTTGAAATTCTGAAACTACACAGAGTCCAAGTTGCAATAATTCCGAGGAACGGAGCGAGCAGAAGAGTCGCTGAAAAGTTAAATCTTCGTAATGAAGGAGTAGCTGAAAAGTATCTTGAAATTAATGGCGAGTGGGAAGACCATATTCGGTTTGCAATTACATCTGAAGAATGGGAAGAACGTGGAGACTCATTGCAATCTGATTGGATTCGTTAGTTATCGGAACTAATTTTCTTTTGCAATGCAGTAACTAAGCTACGGAAGGCATCGGACTCCATAGATTTAACTTGAGGAACGACTTCATGTTGAACTGCATCAACCGAACTATCAATTGTTGGTAAGGCTTTAAAGGCCTCTTTAGTGGACCTTGTTAAATCCTTTGAATATGTAGAAGCCTTTTCTCCGATATTTATCGCCTCTGTTACCAGCATTTCATCTGGGAACACTTCCCAAACAAGCCCACGATTACGGGCATCTTGACTGGACAAAACTTGACCAAACAAAACCATGGCTCGCATCGTTTGCTCATTTGTTCTTGAAAGGAGTCGCCATGTGTGGCCTCCTCCCGGATGAATGCCTATCTCAAGAAACCTGCTATCGAATCGAGCAGACTCACCGGCGAGTATCATGTCACAGGCTAAGGCCATGTTCATGCCAGCTCCGACTGCAGCGCCGTTCACAGCAGCGATAGTGGGGAGAGTCGAGTCTGCAATCCGCAGAAAACCCCGGTATATATCCTGAATATTGTCACGTTCACGTGCAGCTAGAAGATCTCCCAGGTCAGCACCAGCGCAGAATGCTTTACCTGCTCCGGTGACCACTAAGCTGCCAACCTCTTCAGAGGCTTCTAGTTCATCTAGCGCCTCACAAATTTCATCGTTCATTTGCAGATTTATTGCATTTCTTTTGTCAGGATCGTTCAGTGTAAGGGTGGCGACTCCATTTGAAATTTCTATAGTTGTATATCGCATCAATTCCTCCAAAGTTTCTTATTCCATAATGCTAGAGCCAAAAGAGGTTGACTTAAACGTTCAAGAATCCTCATGAGCGCATAAACCACACCACTCAGATGAACACGACTGAGGTTCTGATCCTTTAAAAACAACATTAACTATCTTTTCAATTCCATCCTCAACACGAAACAGAGCAGATTCCAAAACATTCTCGGTGATGTGTTCGCTGGAGAACTCAGAGCGGTCCAAATAGTATGTAGCTACCATTCGGGGAGGCACTCCGAGTCGAATTGATTCAAGAAGCGCATAGAAACGCAAATCCTCGCGATGAGATGAATAAAAACCTCCAGTCTTGAAATCAACAATTACTTTTCCAGCAGTGGTCCCTAGCGGTTTACCCAAAGATAGGTCAACTTTACCCGAGAGAATTATTGCCCCTTGAGCGAATTCGGCGCGAATAGGGGCTTCAAGCATAGGTCTCCATTCTTTTTTTAAAGGGGGCCAAGACTCAAGAAACGAGGCTACACGGTTATTCACGTCACTTCTGAGTTGTGAACGATCACCATCTTGAAGCCCATGCAACCATGATGCAAGAGCATCGTCCCCGTTAGCGCAACGTGATAAAGCTTCATCAACCAAAGAGAGTGGCTCAACTTCACGCTCCCAAAAGACCGAGAGTTCAATCGCCTTATGAGAAATGAGCCCTCGAGCAGTAGGGACTGACCACTCAAACTGCGATTCACGATCCGTAATGAATTGGCGCTCGCACCGCATGATCTGATTTAGATGAAACTTTGACACAAATAGGGTTTCGTTCTCAGGGATAAATTCCTGGAACTTTGAAAGACGAATTGATAGTTCTTCCTTCAGTTCGCTCTGGAGTTGGTCGCTAAATAAAGGCCTGTCAGCTAACTTTGCCCCCAAATGCTCCAACACGCTCGTCTGCGACGGATTGAGAGTTTCGTTATCATCCACATGATTAATCTAGTCCGACAGAAAACATCAAGTGATGATTTAGGATCTCCAAAATGTCATACCAGCGTTGCATACTAAAAATATGGCGGAATCAGTATCAATTCAATTCTCAATAACTGTTAGGACTCTTGGGCGGATAGCGAATCAATTGGGGTATGTCACTCCACAATTCCGATGCCCACCACCATCTGCGCAATATCAGCGTTCTGTTCGCCGAAATCACGATGACCTTAGCATCTCAATTGTCATAAGAGGTCGCCCATGGTTAGCTGTCTTAGCCGACATCGTTGAGGGTTTTGTGATAGCCAATGCAAAGTTGGGTCAAGACTCAGAGATCAGGAACATATTGTGGGACACCATAGGTTGCAACGATTTGCAGAAAACTGATTTTGACTTTCAAGATACTCCAGCCATATCCTCTGCTGCTTAGCTAGAGAACAAAACCTCCGTCAACAGCGATTTCTGCTCCTGTTAGATAGCTAGCTGCGTCACTTAGAAGAAACATTACTGCTTCTGCTACTTCTTCGGGCTCTCCGATTCTTCCCATGGGGGTCTTGTCCGTGAGTAGCTGTACATCGCTTGGCCCTAAACCCAAGGCCATATCTGTTGAAATTGCTCCAGGGTGCACGCTATTACATCGAACATTGAATTTAGCGAGTTGAAGAGCGATAGCTTTCGTCATTCCAGTTACTGCGAATTTGCTAGCTACGTAGCCAATATTCCTTTGGCCACGTAAACCTGCAACGGAAGAAATATTAACTATGCTTCCAGATTCTTGATCTCTCATGATAGGTGCTACGCACTCAATACCCAGATAAGTGCCAAGTTGATTGACTTTTGCCATCGCTTCAAAAGCTTCCTGTGCATCATCAAATAATGTCTTTTGAATAAAAATTCCAGCGTTATTGACTAGACCATCTATTCGTCCGTAATCATCAAGTATTTTTGAGATAGTTTTCTCCCAGTCGTCTTTTGACGTCACATCCAGTCGAGAGAAGGCTGAGTCTAGAGAATCAGCTGTAGTTTTAAGTTGATCCTCAATAATGTCGCTGAGTATTACAGTCGCCCCTCTCTCTACAGCCATTTTTGCCTCAGTTGCACCCATACCTTTTGCTGCTCCTGTGATGAGAATTATCTTTCCGTCTAAATTGCTCATTGTGCCCTTCCTTTCATTCATAGATTATATGACCATGCCGTATAAATCTTTCTTATTGAAATTGGCTCGCATGTGCTTCAGATGAAATATTACTTCTATAGTGATTTAAGGCCCGAGTGGCGGAATAGGCAGACGCAGGGGGCTTAAACCCCCCGGCTCCGAACAGGGGCATGTGGGTTCGAGTCCCACCTCGGGCACATAGGTAGATAACTGACTAAGATAGAAGCAGTAAGGGGAGCAAATGTTTGATTGCATTGTAAAAGGCGGAACTTTAGTCAACGGGTTAGGAACGAAACCCGAAACTGGTGACTTAGCTATCAAAGACGGCGTTATTGCTGAAGTAGGCGGGAAGATCACCGGCCGTGCAGTCAGGACAATAGATGCAGACGGTGCGGTTGTGACACCAGGATGGGTTGATCTGCATACTCACTACGATGGCCAAGTTAGTTGGGACACAGAGATGGCACCATCTTCGCATAATGGAGTAACAACTATTGTTATGGGAAACTGTGGCGTAGGTTTCGCACCAGTTCATGATGGGCAGGAGAAAGAACTAATTGAACTGATGGAAGGCGTTGAAGATATCCCCGGAGCGGCGCTTCATGAAGGAATGGAATGGGGACAATGGGAAACCTTTCCTGAGTATCTGAACTATTTATCTCAACGGGAATTCGCACTTGACATCAGCGCTCAAATTGCGCATGGAGCACTCCGATACTATGCAATGGGTGAGCGAGGAAGACTAAACGAAGATGCTACGGCATCTGATATAAGTCAAATGGCGGATCTTGTCTCAGAAGCCTTGGAGGCTGGTGCAGTTGGGTTTAGTACGTCAAGAATTGTGGGTCATCGTTCTCTTTGGGGGGAACCTGTTCCTGGTACCTTTGCCCCTGATCATGAAGTTCTTGCCATAGCGGAAGCCATGAAAAGAGCTGGTAAGGGTGTTTTTCAAATGATTCCGGCAGGAACTATTGGGAAGATGGAAAGTCTTGGAGGGGAGAAATTCACCCAGCAAGAAGAGCATGATCTCATGGTCCGTGTATCGAAGGTCAGCGGTAGGCCAGTTACATTTACTCTGGTGCAGTCACCTGACTATGACCCAGATACTTGGAGAGAGATTCTCTCTTTAACCGAAGACGCGAATAGCGACGGAGCGCAAATTTACCCGCAAGTTTCGTCACGACCGATTGGTTTCTTGACGGGACTTGGTGGCTATCACGCCTTTATGAGAAGACCAACGTACCTAAGAGAAATAGCGCACTTGCCTCTTGACCAAAAGGTGGCCATGATGAGTAAGCCTGAGGTACGAGCGGCAATAATGAGTGAAAAGGATGTAGCTCCTGATGAGCCAGGTTCTATGGAAAATGTGTACGGACTGTTCAAGATGGCGGCACCCGCTCTTTACCCACTTGATAATCCAGTAGATTACGAACCTGATATCAGCGAATGTTTAGGAGCCAAGGCTGCAGCAATAGGAGTTGATCCCATTGACTATTTGTATGATTTCCTTCTTGAAGATGGCGGAACACGTTTCGCCTCCCTTAGCGCTGTTGATCTTCCGGCCAGAATGGGGGTTTTGCAGGAAATGCTCCTCCATCCGGACACGGTAACAGGACTAAGTGATGCCGGCGCCCATGTAACTCTTATTTGCGATGGGAGCATGCCAACGACTCAGCTTGCGTACTGGACACGCGACAGAGAAAAGGGCGAAAAGATACCGATCGAGTATATTGTGCGAAAGCAAACGGCTTTGAATGCTCAACTCTATGGTTTTGACGATAGGGGGGCTCTTGAGCAGGGAAAGAAAGCGGATGTTAACGTGATTGATATGGACAATCTAAGAGTTTCGCCGCCAGTACCACACCATGATTTGCCGACTGGCGGAACTCGTTTAATGCAACCGGTTACTGGCTACATCAATACCTTATGCAACGGAATTTCGGTAAGAGAGTTTGACCTTGATACGGGTGATCGCCCCGGACGATTGGTTAGAAGCTGATTACGCCATGCCGGCGGTGAATTGCCCCATATCGAAGTAATCGCGCCATTCGGTAATTTTGCCATCATGGACTTTGAATATCCCTGCAACCGGAAGCTTTGTGGTTACATCTCCAATCACTAAAGTATCTATGCGTTCATTCATGACAGTATCGCCAGACGCCACCTGATGGAGTATCTCAAAGTCAATGGATTCAGCTGTTGAAAAGAATCCTTCAATAAATGACCGAATTTCATCTAGCCCGTTAGCTGGAGTCATAGGAATGTTGTGATAAATAGCGTTCTTGTCGAAATAACTTATAATTTCTTGCACGTCTCCATTGGCCCACTTATCACAAAATGATCGAATAATTTCATCAGGAGTATTTGCCATAAATGTAGAATAATGGACGATGGCATGCAATGTGTATTGTCAACAAAAAAATAGTTCTGATAACTTTCAGAATGCAGCTAAAAGGTGTTGTAGGTGAGCGATAAAAGCCATGCATATAAAAATTTCGGAGGAAAAGTAGGCAAGGTATTTTCAACTTCCGAACCGGAATGGCCCATGCCGCCCACAGCACCTCCTGATGCGCCAAATGTATTAGTTATGCTTGTAGACGACCTCGGTTTTTCTGACCTTGGATGTTTCGGGTCTGAGATTGAAACACCTGCTCTAGATAAACTCGCCGCTGATGGTATTCAATATACAAATTTCCATGTCAATCCTATGTGCTCACCGACTCGAGCATCATTGCTGACTGGCCTTAATTCCCACATGGCTGGAATGGGTCATGTAGCTCATTTTGATCCAGGGTTTCCTGGATATGCGATGGAAATAAGGGAAGATGCTCTCACTATGGGAGACCTTTTCCAAGACCATGGTTGGGCAAGTCTTATGATCGGGAAATGGCACCTATGTAAGGATTCTCAGCTTTCTGAAGCAGGCCCAAAGCATAGCTGGCCGTTACAAAAGGGTTTCGAACGGTTTTATGGGATACTTGGAGGCTTCACCAATTTCCATCAACCTCACCGACTCCATGAAGATAATCATGCTTTAGACGTAGATGATTATCCAGAAGATTACTATTTTACTGATGACCTGACTGACCAAGCGATAAAAATGATAAAGGAATTGAGAAGTTCCGACCCTATAAAGCCGTGGTTCATGTACTTCGCACATGGGGCAGTTCATGCACCCTTACAGGCAAAGATTGAAGACATAGAAAAGTACAAAGGAAAGTACGACGCTGGCTGGGATGAGTTCCGCAAACAACGTTTTGAAAGACAACAAGAGTTGGGCGTTGTCCCAGATAAAGCGATATTGCCAGATCGGAATTTTGAACAAAACCATGAGGTAAAGCCATGGGGTGACCTTACTTCTATGGAAAAGGAACTCTTTGCCCGATATCAAGAGATATTTGCAGGGATGGTTGATAACGTTGACCAAAATTTTAAGAGATTAAGAGACGAATTAGAAAGAATGGGTGAGTGGGAAAACACCATTATCGTTTTCACATCAGATAATGGGGGCTCGCGCGAAGGTCAAGAACTGGGCACATCAGCGTATTTTCGGACCCTCCTAGCCTTTACCGGTCATACTGATCTCGAAAGCACAGAATTGGATCACTCTAGGATTGACCTTTTGGGTGGGCCCAGGTCCCTAGCTCATTACCCCATGGGGTGGGCTATGGCTTCCAACACGCCATTTAGACTGTACAAAACAAATACACATCAGGGCGGTCAACAAGTGCCACTCATAGTTCACTGGGGAAAGGGACTACCGTCCGATAAAGAATTGCGACACCAGTACCAGCATGTGACAGATATTCTTCCAACAATTTGCGAACTAGTGGGAATAGATATTCCTGCATCAAAGGGAGGAGAACAACTACCTCCAGCTGCCGGTAATAGTTTCGCTGGCTCGCTTACAAACCCTTCGGCAGAATCTACCCATCCGGAACAATATTACGAAATGATAGGGCATCGAGGAATCTATAAAGATGGATGGTCAGCCTCAACGATACGACAACCCGAAACCGTCTTTTCAGAAGAACACTGGGAATTGCATGATTTACGCAATGACCCGACTGAAAGCGTAGACCTATCGGAAAAGTACCCTGAGAAAGTGGAGTACATGAAAAGCCTTTGGGAAGAAGTGGCTTGGGAAAACCAGGTTTTCCCTTTAGATGAAGGCAACAATGTAAAAAATATTCTTCGCCCGCCTTGGAATGAAAAACTTGTTCAGGAAATGGTCCTTTATCCAGGAACTCCAACTGTTGAGCGATGGAAATCCCAGCAGTTAATTAGCTTCCGGAACTGGAGCGTTGAAGTAGAACTTGACTATAAACACGGTGAACAAGGGACTCTTTTTGCTCACGGTGATCAAGGCGGTGGGTACGCCCTTTATGTTTTAGATGGCGATCTTTTATTTTCGCATAATGGTTATGGCGAAATGACTAATATTGGATGCGGTGAGATCCCTGAGGGGCGTAACAAAATTGCTGTCACGGTGACGCCTCCTGATTTTTTACATTGGGATGTAGACATATCGCTTAATGGGACAGCTATGGCCAGCCGTAAGGGTTTATTAGCTTTACTTGCTATGGCTCCTTTCCAAGGTATTGATGTAGGAATTGATCGCAAGTCCCCAGTTAATTGGGAGATCTATGAAAAGTATCGAAACTTCCCGTACACAGGCATGCTGGAAGCAGTACGATATCTGCCAGGCGACCTAACTGACTTCGCAGGATCGAAGTGGATTGACTTCCTCAAAGAAGAAGGAAAACGCTTTGAGTAAGTTTTAGCCAAGCCTTAGTGTCTCTAGTGGCTCAAGCCGAGCAGCTTTGAGAGCTGGATAAAGGCCTGCAATTATTGACACAATCAGAGCCATGCCTCCTGCCACTAAAAATAATGGCAGATTCAGGGTTGCGACCCATCCTAGAACAGCTGATACGAGGTAGATAACTCCAACACCTGCGAGAACACCCGCTAAGCCCCCAAGGACACCAACAAATAGGGCTTCAAGAACAAACTGCATGGCGATCGTTACTTTTGTGTGGCCAAGAGCACGTCGGATTCCAATTTCGCCTGATCGTTGGATTACAGATATAGACATAACATTCGCAATTCCTACACCACCGACGAGGAGTGCTAGACCTCCCATTAAGAAAAGAATATTTCGCAGTGTGGTATCTACAGCTCCTTGAGCTTCAAGCAGGTCAGAAGGGATGGCTACTACAACACCTTCAGATCCGCCGAGGTTAATGGCTACAGGTAAAGCTTCAGAGGTCGAATCAACAGTTCCTTCTAATGCTCGTGCGTACAGGGTTGTTGGTTTTTGTTCTATGTCGAAATCTTCCTCAGCAGAAGATTTGGGGATAATTACTGCGGTATCTAATTTTGGAACTAGGGCAACTTTCTCTAGAACTCCTACCACTCCGTAAGTTTCGCCGTTGACATCAATTGTTCGTGCTTCACCTGGAAGGTATTGATAATCGCTTGCAAGATCCTGACCAATAACTGCGCTGCGAAAGACATTGTCTTCGTCGGCTCCATTAATGAAGCGACCGTATAGCATTTTGGCATCTAATACATCAAGGAGGTTTTGATCACTGGTAAGTACCGGAACAGGTATAGTCCTGAAGAAATCTCTTCCACCTTGTGAAGGGAGTACAGTAAGGCTTCCTATTTCGGTAATGCCGGCAGCGCGGTCAACAGTTGAAACATTCATAGCGCGTTCCACAGCTTCCTCAGGAAGCGTTGGTGCCTGACCTCCTGAGAAGGTTCCGTCAGCCGAGGCGACTATTAAATTAGTTCCTAATTTCTCTAGAGTCTGTCTCACATCACCTTTTGCTGACTCGTTTAACCCGACTGCAGCTACTATGCCTGCGGCCCCTAGAACAGGCCCAAGCATAATTAGTAAGGTGCGTACTTTTCTGGCTGTTAGGCCACCGAGTGCGACGCTGAGTATTTCCCGAAACCAATTCACTCTAACTTGCCGCCCTTACCAGCTTCCCAAAATCTATCTTCGAGAGCGTCAGTTCGTTCGCTCCTAAGATCATCTGCCACAATTTTTCCATCTCGCATAGAAACCACACGATCCATTTGTTCAGCTATTTCTAAATCATGCGTAACGAGCACAATTGCACGATTCTCACTTTGAAGATTTTTAAAGATTTCCATAACAATTGTTGCAGTTTTGGTATCCAGCGCCCCTGTCGGTTCGTCCGCAAGGATCATAAGAGGGTCAGTGACCAAAGCCCTTGCAATCGCAACACGCTGCTGCTCGCCGCCTGACATCTCGATAGGACGGTGGTCATGCCTTTCACCAAGTCCTACCATCTCTAAAGCGGCTAGTGAGCGTTCTTTAATTTCAGGTTTCGTTAGCTCGCGATATAGGAGGGCGGTTGAAACGTTCCCCAAAGCTGTGAGGTGAGGGATTAAGTGGAATTGCTGGAAGACAAACCCTATCGAATTGCCTCGGAGCTTTGAACGCTCGCTATCTTCTAAGTCCGTTATCTCTGTTTGATCAACTTTGATTGATCCTTTTGTCGGCAGATCCAAGCATCCTAATAAACCAAGCAGCGTCGACTTACCAGAACCGGAAGGTCCGATAATTGCCATAAAGTCCCCTGCATGGATATCGAGAGATACGCCGTCAAGAGCATGGACAGCAACGGGTTCTTGTCCATAGATTCTGTAGACATCTCGTAGCCGGAATAGATTTTTTCTACTGGCAGCATTTAGATTAGGTTGAGATACCCCAGAGGTATTCATTAGGTTTCTACCAGTACAAGTTCTTCGCCTGAGAGCCCTTCTGTAATTTCAACGTAAGCGCCTTCAGAAAGGCCTACTTTGACTTGTACTTGACGAGTTGTTCCATCTGTTAGAACCACTCGCACGACATCGTTACCTTGACCGTCTTGCAAAACAGCGGCGACTGGAACGGTTATAACGTCTATCTTTTCTTCCCGCGTTACATCAACGTTGACATTTGCGCCGTCCACGGCGTCTAGGTCCTCGAATGTTTGGATGACGCCTTCGTATCTCTCGGAACCATCTGCGGCAACTGTTGCAGTCTCATCAAGCTCAAGAATTACACCTGGCACAGCGTCTTGGTCACTCGCTTGCAGTTCAACTTCCACTGCCATTCCAACCTCGAGGTTTCCTCTATCTGTAGGGTTGAGCGTCAATGTGATCGTAAAGTCGGGTTCTGTAAGCGTGAGCACTTGTTGCCCGAGGAGAATGAACTCACCATCGTCAACTGACACCGTTCCAATTCTCGCGGGCCATGAAGCGACAACCATATCTCCAGGAAGGAAGAGGACATCGTCATCAATAGTTTCAATCTGAACAGTTACTTGGCTTTGGCCTGCAGGCATGATTACTGTCCCGGGGAGTTCCTTGTAATCTTTGCCTGCAGTAGCGCTTCCACGTAACGTGTAATTTATTGAAGTGTCCTCAGTGACAGGCTGGTCGGCATTGATTATGAATTCGGCATTTCCACCTTCACCGATGCCTCCACCCCCTGAGATCGTTAACTCAGGTAAATCGTTCGATTCTATTATTCCTAAAGCTGATTTCGGCGACCCAATAGCGTATGTCTCGTTGGGGTTACTTAAAATAGTAACCCATAGCTCTTCATCAGCTTCTACCTCTGTATCATTTCTGGTCTGGAAGGTAAGGCTGACAGTTTCTTGGTTGGCGGGTAGTTCAACTTCCAAATCTTCAGCGATGAAATCTGATCCACTGGTGGCAGTTCCCCACACAGATATTTTTATTACCGTATCTTCGTTGCTTATTTTGTCTGTTTTGAATTCGAAGGTTAAGTTGCCACCCTCAGACACCGTAGGGGTTATAGATCGTATTTCTATTGTTTGTACATCTCCGGCGGGGCTGGTAATTTCCAATTTCGCTTCCCGAAGCGCCCCAAGCTGATAGGGCAGGTTGTCACCTATGCTGAATCCCTCACCAACCTCAATTATGAGTTCTTCAGCACTTTCAATTTCGTTATCAGCCAAAGTTTCTATTTGTAAATCAAATGATTGTGTGCCAGCTGGAAAAATAAATGAGCCATCTAATGGGTCGTTATCATAGTCATCTTCGGCAGTGGCAGAGCCTGTAACCACGTAATCGATAACAGTATCTGAAGGCATCGCTATGTCTGAGGTGAAGGTAAAAGTCGCAGTTTCTCCCTCTACAACAGAAGTTGGATTTACACTGACTTCGATGACGGGTCTATTGTCTTGCAATACATTGTTCTGGAAAGGGAAATTAGCCGGAGTGAATGCGTGAGCGCTCATTGTGTTCTGAGAGTAAAGCGCATTTTGAGTCTCCCAACTACCAGTTGTTGAAGTCAGACTCTGGCCAGGGACGCTTGGCTGGAGTTCTATGGCGATTGTATTCTGTGCCCCTATTGAGTATCCGGCAGTGTTAGAACTCAAAGAGATAATAATATTTTCGTTGGGTTCTGGGCTGGCACCTCCATAGCCTCGGGCTATCTGCCAATCACGCAAACCAGATCTCGTTTCTTCAGTGAAAAGTTGGTCCACAGTTCCTACGTCATAGCCGCTCGCTGAAAGAATTGTTTCTAATTGGAGAACGTCTGGGCCGTCAGAGCCAACATCTAATCTCCTAAAGAAGGAAAACTCTCCGTCAACAGCAACAGCAGCACGTCCGTCAATAGCGTAAAGAATATCTCCGGCGTTAATAGTATCTCCGTCATCCACAAGGACCGAACTAACCTGTCCATCGACATTGGCTGTTATTCTTTGGAGTTGATCTCTACGGATTTCTCCTCTTACAGTAATCTCGTCAGATAGCGTTCTTCTCTCGACAGGAGCAACAACGTACGTGGGGCCATCGTTTCTTTGAGTGCTGTTGCTGTTTCCCCCCGTACCCGGCCAGACGAAAACACCAACCAATAGAACGAGGACAAGGCCTATTCCTATTCCTGTGAAAACTTTCTTTTGATTATTCAACTTATGAACTACTCCTCACTCGCCTCGTAATTCTCCAAAACGTATGTCTCTGCCTCTTGCCTACAAGTATTTATATCGCCGGCAGGGAAGATGCCTTCTGAATCGTCAGGGGGGGTTAGGCCTGATCCATTCGTGCCAAATCCAAGTTGCCCGCGCTCATCGGGTGTTATTTCACCGACCTCCCATCCAAGTCGCTCCAGGCACTCTCCAAACACTGGGATCCCGTAATTATTTTGTGCTATCTCCTCTGGGGTCAAGTTTTCTTGTGCTTCGCTAAAGGCTGTGAAAGCGTCGATAATGTTCGTTGCTGTGGCGCATTTTTGGAGTGAAGCAATGTAGTCGGGTGTGAACGAGCTAGGGTCAACAGTTTCCCCGTCAGGGCCAGGTTGACCTGGTGCCCCAATAAACTCAAATCCGTCGTTTTCGAGACAGCCCTGAAACTGTGCAACGGTGTTAAGTAAATTATCTAGCGGGTCCTCGTCTGCAGTGGCGACGTCAATGCCATCGTCTTCTTCAACCGCTTCTGTTTCGGTATTAAGTTCCTCAACGTCAACGTCTTCAACAGAAAGGGTTTCTGTTGTGTTGCTTTCGCCAGTTTGTTTGTCCTCTGCCGCTTTCACTGCATCAGCGTCGATCACTACTTGGCCACCTTGTCCAATGATGACATTTGAGGATTCAGAGCTCCCACTTCCACCACAAGACATCGCTATAAGCGATATCAGGAGTATCAATCCTGCTGTTCGGAACATTTTGACCTTATGCATGGTTTCCTGCCTTCTTTGATTTCTGCGCGTAACTGAAATGACCGCATTGGGTGATCTCAGGGGAGGTTCGTTGTTATTAAGCATATGATACTTGAGACGCTCTTTGGTGTAACTACTTGAAGCTGGCTTTGGAATAAGTAATTTAATTTTCTTGAAAGTGGCAAAAGGGAGTCTCATAAATTTATTTATGTTGGTGAAATCCTGACACGAGTGATATTAATAATAATGATTATTATCAGAAAGTCAAATAAAGCGAATTAATTCTCGACTAAATATATTTCTGAGAAGTTTTGACTATGAACGTCGAGTTATCTCAGAAGTTTCTTGAGACGCAAGTGTTCGAATAGTAAAAATAGAATCTCCGGAAAGAACCCCACCCCTCCCAAAGAGCCTCCCGTACTGCCAGTTAGATAACCCAAGCTCAGGTCGATTCAGGGCATACTGCCCATCAACCCATCTTGTAAATCCATTACCAACAAATGGGGCATTAATACCATCAAAAAAAGCTTCAAATTCCGCGTCGTCTTCGGTAACCATGCTCGCAACAAATTGCGGAGAGTAACTATTACAGAGCGTTATGGCTTCCGAAACGGATTCAACTACGACCAAAGTGACTTCCGGTGAATTTTCCCACTCCCATTCAACGCCGATTTCATCTATCTGGATTTCTTCGGTTTGAGGCTCAATGACTTCCCCTTCAGCACGCTCGATTGCAACGTTGCCCCTCCATGCATCAGGGATAAAGGAATCAGTCGACTCAGTAATGTGTAATTTTGCATTTGCACCCCTCGCCTCAGAAGCCTCTGTTAACGCAGCCAAAAACTCTGGGACTAAGACCGATGCCGCTTCTTTGGTTATGCAACACGTGTTAAGTGTGTTGCAAACTTTTCTATCCAGCGAATGATAGATAACTGATTTGAACATTTCAGGGTCAGAGTTGCTGCTACCAACTAGCCAGGCTCCACCTGTTCCATGCAAACTCACCGGAATGCCGGACTGCTTTGCAACTGCACCCAATTGCGCAACGGCTGGTCCAGACCCTCGGGCCACCGCCAAAGCTAGCCGTTGATCTGAGAACATAGCGTAACCGGCAGATCGCTCAGCACTATTGATCAGACTCACCGATCCAATTGGCAACCCTGATTCTTTTAAAGCAGGATCCAAAGCATGCTCCACGATAGCGTTTGCTGTCAACAAGGCATCAGAACCTATCCGGAACACAACTGTATTTCCTGAACGAAGAACTCCGGTAGCGTCAGCGAAGACGTTGGGCCTACCTTCAAAGATAAAACCGATGACACCAAGCCCAGCAGTTATTAATTTGACCTTCCACCCGTCATGGCTTATTTCCTCAATGGCTGACCCTCTTTGGGACGGCGTGTTTTCCCATAAGCGTAAACCAGCAACCATGTCTTCTCTCATCTTCTCCGAGAGAACTAACCGTGTTGTTGACCGCCCTCTAGACTTAGCTACCCTGACGTCTTCGTCATTAGAGTCTTTAATAGCAGAGAATCTCTCTTCATTTGATAAGTAATCTGCAAATAACTTAAAGAACTTTGTGATTGCATGATCGTCAACTGATCCCATTTCTAAAAAAGCGTCATGAGCCCTTTGAACTGTTTTAGTAGAAATTTTCCATACATCTGCAGGAACATGAAGTAGGTCCCCGGTTGTTTGTATGACGATCAACCTATCGCCACTCTCAAATTCAGAAGCTAGCTCCTCGGACACTATCGCAAGATTGTTCCCACCATAAGGAATCCTCATGCCAGCAGTTAACGATTCAAGTTTTTTGCCCATTTGGGCATGCTATCTAGAACATCGCTTTTCGCACAAGTGCAGGCGAGACCTAACACTTCTGTTAACCCTCATCGAGGCATTAAAAGAATTCAGCTAGCTTGCATAGTATGCAGACTGATTGGAACCCAATTCTCCGTCAAGAATTTAATAAGCCATATTGGGCAGAACTTCAAAAGTATATTTTTGATCAACGTGCGTCTCATAAAGTATTCCCAGCACATTCGGATGTGTTCCGTGCGTTTCATCTAACTTCTTTCGCTGGATTGAAAGTCGTGATACTCGGCCAAGATCCGTACCACGGTGAAGGGCAAGCAAATGGCTTGTGCTTTTCTGTATCTTCTGGGGTTCCTTTCCCCCCATCACTCCGTAATATTTTCAAAGAGTTAGAAGATGATGTGGGTGTTTCTAAGCCACAAAGTGGGGATCTCGCTAAATGGGCAGAGCAAGGTATTCTACTTTTGAATACGACCCTAACAGTACGGGAGGGGACACCTGCATCGCACCAAGGCAAAGGGTGGGAAACTTTCACTGATGAAGTTATTCGGTGCATAAGCCAGAAGAAAGAAAACATTATCTTTGTTTTATGGGGGGCATCCGCACGAAGGAAGAAAGGCCTTATTGACGCTACAAAGCATACTTGCATCGAGTCGGTGCACCCCTCACCACTTAGCGCTCATAGGGGATTCTTGGGCAGTAAGCCCTTTTCAGGCGTTAACCGATTGTTACAGCGGCAGGGCGTATCAGAAATCGATTGGTCTCTTTAGTTCTTTTACTTGTCGCACACCCTATCTGATGTGCGAAACTTAATGTAATAAGAAAGGCCGACAATGGGCGACTTTTTCCAAAATGGTGTTATTACAACCCTGCATAACCTTGCTGACCGTCCTGTGGGGGAATTAGAGAAAGATCTTCAGGGCTGGTCTGATGAACGACCAATGTCCTTAATTATTCCATCTCTTTATAGTGAATTTGAGGGGCCTGCTATGCCTCGGATAATTTCTGAACTAGAGACTAATAATTACCTTAGCGAAATAATAATTGGATTGGATCGGGCAGATAGTCAGCAATTCAAAATGGTTAAGGAACAAGTTAGTGATATACCAGTTGATGTAAAGGTCATCTGGAATGATGGGCCCGTGATGAGCGATCTTCAAAGCGAATTAGCATCTGAAGGTCTAGCCCCACTAGAGCGTGGGAAAGGAAGCAATGTCTGGTACGCCATGGGATACTTCCTAGCATCTGGAAAGGGAAAGATATTGGCTTTGCATGATGCTGATATCTTGAATTACCAAAGCGAGATGTTAGCGCGGTTACTCTATCCATTAGCTAATCCGACATTTGGTTACGCATTCTGTAAGGGCTATTACTTTCGGACTGACAGTGACGGCTTTAATGGGAGAGTTGCCCGACTATTGGTCACTCCTCTTTTGCGAGCCATGAAGCAAATACTGGGTGAGGATGATTTCCTTACTTATCTTGATAGTTTCCGCTATCCATTGGCAGGTGAGTTCTCAATGGATGCAGACCTCGTCAGAGGCTTGCGCATTCCATTTGACTGGGGTCTTGAAATAGGGGTTCTCTCCGAGGTTTATCGAAACTACACAACAAGTCGTATCTGCCAAGTAGATGTAGCTGATTCCTATTCACATAAACATCAAGTTGCCTCTGAAGACGATCCATCTCAAGGACTCCATAGGATGGCAATAGACATTTCAAAGTCGATCTTCCGTAAACTCGCAATTAATGGAGAAGTCTTTTCCCAGGGATTTTTCCGCACGTTAAAAGCCACTTACTATCGAACTGCGCTTGACCTCTCAGACCGTTACCAGCACGATGCAGAAATGAATGGGTACCCGATAGATAGACATTCCGAGGAGAATCTCATTGAACTGTTTTCGCGGGCAATCACCAAAGCTGGTGAAGATTATTTAATGCATCCAATGGAACAACCCTTTATCCCATCCTGGTCTGTGGCTATGTCAGCTATGCCCGACATTCTTCACCGGATACAAACATCAGTGGATAGCGAAAACCTTTGATAAAAACCTTCAGTTTCCAAGCTTTGGAACTAATCGCTTAGGTATTTGCCCCTCCTGAACAAGCCATCGAAGAGTATCGGTAAAGCTTTCTGATAAGGGTTTCCACTCAATTTCTAAATCTGACCTAGTTCGTGCATCAATACCAGGTGTCAAGCTTGTCATGAACTTCGAAGTGGCAAGGTCTAGCGGGAAATCTATTCCAAGGTTCCCTATAAGGTCTCCGAATCTCCCAAAAGTATGGAACATAGAGTTCGGGAGAGTAACTGTACGTAATCGCTTACCGGTCACAGATTCAAGAAAGATCTCTGTTTCGGGCCAATCTAGATAATGCCCGAAAACTCCGTATTTTCGTGGTCCTTTATTAGCAACCAAGCAACGAGATAGAACTGTGGCTAGATCTCTGACGTCATGCATCAAAATACCGCCCGTTTTGGGTAAAGGAATTATAGGTGCCTTCAATAATCTTGCGATTCCCTTGGCTGCAACACTCACCCCGACATCATCTGGTCCGATAATCCCCGATGGCCAAATGATAACCACTGGGTGCCCTTCACCTTGAAGTTTGCGCGCAACGAACTCACCTTCAGCTTTAGATCTAGCATATTCATCAATCGGCAATGGGCTTATCGGGCATTCGTCTGTATAAAACCCGCCAGGTGGCGGATGTAAGACACTCTGTGAGGATACGTAAATTATCGGATCAAGGTGTGCTTCGGTTGATAGCTCAAGAACATTCCTGCTTCCAACTGCGTTCACCTTCTTGATCAAAGGAACAGCTTTCTTGCCTGTTGCCGCTACCGCAGCCGTATGAATAACAGCGTCACAATCTTTTAACAGTGGGCGCAAAGATTCACGAGAGGTGATATCGCCTTCAACATACTCAATGTTGGGAAGTTTATGAAGCTTAATGACGGCATCTAATTTAGAGCGGCTCCGAACGAAAGCGACAGGCTCATGGCCCGAAGCTACTAATTCTTTTAAGGTATGTCCACCGGTAAAACCTGTGGCTCCCGTTATCGCTACCCGCATATGCCTAAATTACTGTAAAGCGACCTCACCATGTAATTCGGGAATCAAATCTCAGAGATCTTATAAACCTATTCGTTGTGCAAGTAACTCTCGATGGTAGGTAGGATCACCGAAAAGCAGCTCTGAGCTTTTCGCTCTCTTAAAGTAAAGATGAGCGGGGTGCTCCCACGTGAACCCTATCCCTCCATGAATTTGAATATTCTCTGCTGCCGCATGGAAGTATGCTTCTGAGCAGTAAGCCTTTGCAAGGCTTGCCGTTGAAGGAAGTTCATCATTCATCTCAGCAGCACACCATCCGGCATAGTAGGCAGCTGATTTCGCAGACTCAACTTCAAGGAGCATGTCTGCACACTTGTGCTTGATTGCTTGGAAGGATCCAATTGGGCGTCCGAATTGAACACGTACTTTTGCATATTCAACTGACATATCTAAACACATTTGAGCTCCCCCGACTTGCTCCGCAGCTAGAGCTACAGCAGCAAGATCGAGAACAGTAGAAAGAGTTTCCCAACCGGACCCCTCATTACCTATAAGTTTGGCAGGAGTGCCAGCGAAGTCTATACGAGATTGTTTACGTGTCTGATCCATCGTGGCCAATGACGTTCTTGTAAGGCCTTCGGCATTTGCATCTACTTGGAATAAACTTACTCCGTTGTCAGTTCGAGCAGCTACTATGAGAATTTCAGCGCTATTGCCATCAATTACGTACATTTTGGTTCCGTCTAAAGTGAAATCTTTGCCCGATCCGCTTGCTTGCATCGTGATTCCGGATTCATCCCATTTCCCATTCTCTTCAGTTAAGGCCAGAGTGGCAATGGTTCCTGAAGCAATTTGCGGGAGCAATTCAGCTTTGGCTTCGTCATCTCCAGCATGGATAAGTGTATTGGCGGCAAGAACTACGCTTGAGAAATAGGGAGCACACAGTAATGATCGCCCCATTTCCTCAAGAACAACAATCAGTTCAACATAGCCATAACCCTGGCCACCAAACTCTTCAGGGATAATGAGGGCGGGTAGCGCGAGTTGATCACACATTTGTTGCCATACGTCGGAATCAAAACCCTGTTCGGTTTCCATCTGTTCGCGCACTGCGGCCTCATCGGACTTCTCTTCAAGAAAACTCCTGACGAATTCTCTCAATTGTTCTTGCTCATCTGAAAATGCAAAGTTCATGTTGTTCTCCTTTAGGCTCTCCAAACTACACGCATCCTTAAAGACTTGCACATCATAATATGTACAGCAATGTACAAATTACCTATACTGGTGCCATGGATGGAAAACATAAAACGTCAATGTCAGAACTTCGAAAGGATCTTGCTAATTATTTGAGGATTGCGAATTCAGGTGAAGAAGTGGTGATTACTGTCGATGGGAAACCATTTGCTGTTTTAGGTCCATTGGAGACTCAGTATGAGATCACAATAGATCACCTCGTAGCTGGTGGATTAGTAAATAAGCCTTTGCGTGATGAGCCTTTAGGAGGCCCCGAAGAGGCGATACTTCCAGCTGATAGCAATGTCTCAGCAATTATTCGGGAGGTGAGAGGATGACGAACTGTATTGCCATAGATACTTCTGCGCTTCTTTACCGCTATCTTCCGGGAAAAAACAGGGAGTTTCTCCTAGAAGAAATGGCTACCGAACAAAAGTGGATCGCCAGCGAACTGGTAAAGACTGAAATGCTATTAGCGCTTCGTCATGGAGCTGTTTCACCTCACCATTACGATGCCATCGCACGGTCTTTCAGATCTGATTGGGACTCATTTTATGTAATCCCTATAGATAGCAAGTGCCTGAATCGCGCCGCACAATTTGGGGCCCAGTTTGGCCTAAAGATAGTAGACGCCATACATCTGGCTTCTATAGATAGGATCCCCCGACCTTTTAAATACCTAACATTTAACCACGCGCATATGTCTGCAGCAGTTGAATTAGGGATTGAAGTGGTAGCCCCTGCTTCAATCAGTTAAATCTCGTTTTCTGGTCTGCCTGTACCACCACTTGGATTTCCACCCATATTTGCGTTAAGTCTTGCTTTGGACATCAGTTCTGCCATGAGCGGGCCAAGGTCCTGTGGGTCTTCTGGTTGCGTTCCGGTAGGACCTAATACCCAGCCCTCTGAAATTCCGATCTGGTTACCGCGCACGTCGAAACATCGACCAGTTACTTTCGCTGCCTCTTCGCTGCATAGCCATGCGGCTGTTACAGCTTGCCATCGCGGCGACATCGCTTCTTTCTGCTCATCTGATAAATTATCCATTCCTACGAGACCGGCTGTCATTCTGGATAATGCAGCAGGAACCAATGCGTTAACGGTTACATTATATTTGGCTAACTCCATGGCTGTTATGACCGTGAATGCAGCTATTCCTGCTTTAGCGGCACCGTAATTGCTTTGACCAATGTTTCCATATATTCCAGAAGGTGAAGACGTGTTAATTACACGTCCATATGTTTCTTCCCCAGCTTTAGCTTTATTTCTCCAGTAAACGGCAGCATGATGGGTGGGACCAAATGTTCCTTTTAAATGGACTGCCATAATTGAATCCCAGTCGTCTTCTGACATGGAGAAGAGCATTCTATCTCTGAGGATGCCAGCATTGTTGATGAGAATATTGAGGTCTCCATAGGTGTCTATAGCTTGATCAATCATTGCTTTGGCATCTGTAAAGCTGGCAACATTGCCACCATTGACCACGGCTTCGCCCCCCATAGCCTGAATTTCCTCCACGACCTTCTGGGCTTGAGTTAGATCCTCTCCTTGTCCGGACATATCCCCACCTAGGTCATTTACAACAATTTTCGCTCCATGTGAAGCGAGCATCAACGCGTGCTCACGACCAATTCCACCTGCTGCCCCGGTAATTAGTGCTACTTTTCCTTCAACAAGTTTTGCCATTTCGAATCTCCTGAATTTCTTTGCTCACATGAGGTTAGCTCAGGCAATAATAAACTGCGACTCAAGCGAACTCCAAATAAGGATATATCTCTGTGATTTCTTGAAGCTTTCCAAAAAATTTCCTACTATTCCCATCATCAACTAATGGAGGTCATGACTTGGGAGCATTAAGTGGAATACGCGTAATTGACGTGGGACTTCTGGTACAAGGCCCCCAAGCCGGTCAAACACTCGTTGATCTTGGCGCAGAAGTAATTAAAGTAGAACTTCCTCTCATGGGGGACATGGCTAGGTGGATCCCAATATCAATGGAGGACTTGAGGACGCCGTATTTTGAAGCGTGTAACCGCGGGAAAAGAAGCATAACAGTTGATTTGCGAGTCCCTAAAGGGGCAGAAATCTTTCGTAAACTCGTCGATAGCGCAGATGTTCTTCTCGCCAATTTTAAACCAGGAACATTAGAGGC
The DNA here is from genome assembly GCA_913046155.1 of uncultured Candidatus Nemicrothrix sp. Taxonomy (GTDB): domain Bacteria; phylum Actinomycetota; class Acidimicrobiia; order Acidimicrobiales; family UBA8592; genus UBA8592. The sequence continues at coordinate 28,263 of CAJWRY010000003.1, forward strand.
TTGGGGTCTAGGGTATGAGGAACTAAGCGAGTCCAATCCAGGGTTAGTTTATGCAATGGGATCAACATTTGGTCCCGAGGGTGAAGGTTCACAGAGAGAAGGAGCTGATTTGGCGGGTCAAGCTGCCGGAGGACTCATTAGTACAACAGGTAACGATGGTGAACCTCCAACTCCGATTGGGGCAACTATCGCTGACCACATCGGAAGTATGAATATGGCTGTTGGAATTCTAGCCGCTCTCTTCGCAAGACAAAGCAGCGGCAAAGGTCAGCGAATAGATGTTTCATTACTTGGCGGGCAGATATATGCTCAAGCCTCAGAGTACACAGCGTATCTTATGACAGGGCAAATACCAGGCCGCAGTAATGCTGGACACCCTTTGCTTCCGATGGCATATGGAATTCTTGAGACAGCAAACGGCTACATAGCCTTAGTTGGGGTTTTGCCCGATAAGCGAAAAGAGTTTTATGAAGCAGTTGGTGTCCCCGAATTGATAGATGATGAAAGATTCGCACCCATTATCTACACCACAGAAATACGAAAATCGTTATTCGAGTTGTTAGCACCAGGTTTCAAGAAAAGAACTACCGAGGAGTGGGGTCAAATACTAGATGCTATGGAAGTGCGATACGCACCCGTGAATGACTATGAGCAGGCAGCGAATGACAATTTGGTTCTAGAGAATCATTACCTCGTTGACCTTGAGGACTCGAGTGGAAACATAAAACGTGTAGTTGGTTCTCCTATCAAGATGTCTGGTACACCTTCAGAGGCATCTGCAGAGGCACCAGAGTTGGGGCAACATACCGAAGAGATACTGCTTGAATTAGGTTACAACTGGGAAGAGATATCCGAACTTCGTGAAACTTCTGCGATTTGAAGGGCTACTACCATTCTAGGACCTTAGTCAGATAGTATTTGCGTGTGAAATATCTGGCCACATTTGCACTGGGCGCAACGTTAATTTTTCATACTGTGGCGTGCGCACCTATGGAAGATGACCAAGAGACTCAAAGCAATCAAGTAGCCAGCGACGCTGACGAACCTAAAACTGTTTTTCAAGATACAACAGAAATATTAGTTGAAAGAATTATAGAAGAGGACGCAATCGTCGTCGGCGTAATCATTGACGAAGAGAACCTCATGTCACCTCATGATCGTCAACCTGGAGTTGCATTTGTGGGTGAGATAGAGAAACTAAACGCAAATGGGGGACTACTGGGGAAACAGGTCAGAATCATAAGGGTCAACAGCGAATCACGTCTTTCTGTCATCGATAATGCCGCAAAGAAATTAATTGAGGCTGGGGCACAACTATTAGTACTTACATGCGAATTAGATTACGCAGGGCCAGCATTGATCAGAGCTAAAGAGGCTGAAGTACTTGTGATATCACCATGCGCAACTGAAACACAGTGGGGGACGGGGGCAGTAGACAAGCTAGCCTTTTCAATGACTACACAATCGCAAAAGTATGGTGTGGAACTAGCAAACCTTTTATGGGACGAAGGGAAAAGGACAGTTGGGGTTCTTTGGGATAATTCTGCGCCCGAACCCATTCAAGAATGTAGTGCGTTTAAAAACAGGTGGCGTCAACTTGGAGGCCGAACGACCATTGATTCAGCGATCAATATGATCACTGCAACCGATATCATCAACGCAGGCGATCGCGCCCGAACATTAGACGCGGACTCAATTATCTTATGCGCATTCAATAGAGTCGGAACGCTCGCTCTTCAACGAATTCGAGGGGCTGGCTGGTTAACTCCTGTCATCGCTGGGGTGACCATGGACAGTGCAGCATTTCGACCCTTAGATGTATCAGGTATTGGTGATTTTCGTATGCTTAGCTTTGCTTCTACCGCTAATGATGACCCATACCCTGAAGTCAGAGACGCATCGGTAAATTTTGTATCTATTGACGGTGTCCCCCCTGCAAGTGGAAGATTCGTGCTTGGAGCAGATCTTGCAAAACTTTGGACATATGCAGTGAATGAAGCTGGAACATCAAATAGCCTGGCAGTCGCTGATCAAATCAAATCAATTGATACCTTTGACGCTGTCTCCGGACCAATTAGTTTCGGTGGAACACAAGCCGTGCTGAGAAGAGTTCTACGAGTTCTAGAGCAACTTGATGGAGAAATGGTATACCAAAGAATGTGGGAGTACTAGTCAGTACCCTGAATCAATATCTATACACCCAATAAGGTCAAGTCCCTGAAGGTATCTTGAAACATTTTCTGTTACACGCAAAGAGAGAAGTTCTATACCCATTTCAGGTGTGTTCGCTGTATGAGGTGTAATTAAACAATTAGGTAGATTCCACAAAGGATGGCCAGCCGGAAGTGGTTCAGGGTCTGTGACGTCAAGGGCTGCACCCGCAATCTCACTATCTGTCAAGGCTTTCACTAGGTCTTCAGTAACGATATGTTTGCCTCTCGCAACATTCACAATGACTGCGTCTTTCGGAAGTAGTTTAAGTTCACTTGCCCCGATCAGATTTTCGGTTTCATCCGTCAGTGCCAACGCTATTAGAAGAACATCGGTAGTTGGGAGAACAACATTTAAGTCCTCTAATTGGATCGTTCTAACAGTGCCGGGGAGAGATATAGGCCTTTTCCGAATAACTGTAATTTCACACTTAAAAGGTTCAAGCAGTGGAATCACATCTTCGGCTATTCCCCCGCCTCCTAGAATTGTTACTTTTGCCCCAAAAAGGTTACTGCCGATTCCTTTGCTCCATTGCGGAGACCGAGCGTAGGCAGCCAAGTTTCTCTTCATTGCAAGCATCATCGCAAGCGCATGCTCTGCAACAGCAGGGGAGTACACACCTTTCCCACATGTCCATAGTCGTTGCCTATCTAAAACATCAATGAACGGCTCGATACCTGCGTAGGGCAACTGGACCCAGTCATGGTTGTCGGAGATATAGCTTTGAATCAGCTCAGGTTTTTCAGGTGCTGCCCAAATTAATGCACTGGCCTCCTGATTAGAGCAAACTGTTCCTCCGCCAAGTTCAACTGCCGAAACCAAAGCGTCACGGCGCCAATTTTGAGGCTCAACGGAGATTAAACCTTGCCGAGGACCGTTGGGTAAAACTTTTTGAAGAGTCATATTTTCTGACAAGGATTTCTTTCCTTCAACGTGTGGAGGTTACTACTGCCTCCACTATGGTCATGTACATGGATATCGCTAATTCCGTTCTTCAACTTATCGGCCGCACTCCCATGGTTCGACTTGTTCGTGTCACCGAGGGTATTCCATGTCCTGTAATTGCAAAAGTTGAAACCACAAATCCTGGAGGAAGCGTCAAAGATAGGCCTGCTTTAGCAATGATTGAGGCAGCAGAGAAAGAAGGTCTCCTGAAGCCGGGGTCTACCATTATTGAGCCAACATCAGGGAATACTGGTGTTGGTTTGGCGATCGTAGCTGCGCAACGGGGGTATAACTGTATTTTCGTCATGACAGACAAAGTTAGTCCCGAGAAAGTTGATCTATTGAAAGCATATGGAGCAGAAGTTATCGTTTGCCCTGTAGACGTTGAACCTAATGACCCTAGATCTTATTATTCAACAGCTGAACGGCTTTCAGAAGAGACCCCTGATTCCTTCAGGCCAAATCAATACGCAAATCAAACGAATCCTCATGCTCACTATCTAACAACAGGGCCTGAAATATGGGAACAAACTGACGGGAAAGTCACTCACTTTATTGCAGGAGCAGGAACCGGTGGCACACTGTGCGGCGTTGGGAAATATCTCAAAGAAAGAAACCCCTCTATCCAGATTATTGCTGCTGACCCAGAAGGTTCTGTTTACAGCGGCGGAGACGGAAGACCGTATCTCGTGGAAGGAGTCGGGGAAGACTTCTGGCCCGAAACCTATGACCCTTCAATAATAGATCGCGTAATAGCTGTATCTGATGCGGATTCATTCAAAACAACACGAGAGGTTTCCCAGAAAGAAGGACTTCTAATCGGGGGCTCTTGTGGAACAGCAGTGAATGCTGCACTTACCGTCGCAAGGGAATTAACTGAAGAAGATATGGTAGTTGTCCTCTTGCCTGATTCAGGGCGTGGCTATCTCTCAAAAATCTTCAACGATGATTGGATGACTACTTACGGCTTCTTGTCCAAGGGTGGAGTTTGTGTAAAAGAAATATTGGATACAAAGGTCAAAAAGAGTACCGGAATAGTGCACGTTCAACCGGATGACTCTGTTGCTCATGCTCAGAAAGTTATGAAAGAGCATCAAATTTCACAAGTAATTGTTGCTCAAGGTCCTCTACCATTATCAGCAGCGGAAGTGAAGGGGACCTTGACCGCCCAAGCTGTTAAGGAAGCAAGCTTGAAAGATCCGGACCTGAATATTGCATGTTCAACTATGATGAATGACTCCCTTGAATTTATAGGAATAGGTGAATCGATAGAGAATGCAAAATCTATTCTTGAGAAGGGCAAAAAACTTCTTGTTTTGGATGAAGGTAAGCCATACACAGTCCTCACTTTTTCTGACTACATTAGATACGAAGGGGAGTAGGGAGAAATTACGAGATGGCGACTGAAAACAACAATCCAGAATGGGGGTTTGGGACGAAAGCCGTGCATGCTGGACAAAGACCTGACCCTGTCACCGGAGCCGTCACCGTACCCGTTTATCAGACAAGCACGTACCAACAAGATGCAGTTGGGCAAGACAGAGGCTACGAATACTCACGAACAGCTAATCCCACCCGTTCAGCGTTGGAGCTAAGCATCGCAGCTCTAGAAGGAGCTAACTTCGGTAGGGCATTTGCCAGCGGAATGGCTGCCGAAGATACTATTTTGCGCCTACTTGACCCAGGTGATCATGTCATCATGGGCAACGACGCCTATGGAGGCACGTTCCGGCTCATATCAAAAGTACTCACACGATTCGGAATCTCATATTCGTCAACAAATCTTTCAAACCCTGACGAGGTCAAAGCTGCCTTTAAAGATAAGACAAAGATGATATGGGCCGAAACACCAACGAATCCTCTATTGTCAGTTGTCGATATTGAATTGCTCGCGACGCTTTCTCATGACAAGGAGGCGTTATTGGTCGTAGACAACACATTTGCGACCCCTTACCTTCAAAAACCCCTTTTGCTTGGTGCAGATCTTGTAATTCATTCAGCTACGAAATACCTAGGTGGGCACTCAGATGTCGTAGGTGGGTTCGTCGCTACAAACAATCCAGAAATTGATGAAGAGTTGGCCTTTCTCCAAAATGCCGTGGGAGCTGTTCCAGCCCCATGGGACTGCTATTTGTTGTTACGAGGAATAAAGACCTTAGGTGTGCGAATGGATCGCCACTGCGACAACGCAGAAAAGATTGTCGAATTCCTCAGCAATCACAACAAGGTAAAAGAAGTCCTGTACCCGGGTCTAGATACTCACCCAACCTTTCCCATTGCTGAGAAGCAAATGGAGCGATACGGCGGAATGATCTCCTTCACCGTGAATGGCGGGGAAAAGGAGGCACGGGGCATAGCGCAGGGAACCAAAATCTTCACATTGGCTGAATCATTGGGCGCTGTTGAGTCACTTATTGAAATCCCAGCAGCAATGACGCATCTCTCAACTGAGGGCTCCCCACTTGAGGTAGATAAGTCACTCATTCGACTGTCAGTCGGGATTGAAACAGTTAATGACCTTATCAGTGACCTTGATCAGGCTATGAGTTGACCAATACTGGGTGATACTAAGTTTGTAGTTCAAGCGTGGCTTCCGCCAAGCTCTCCAACTCCGTTAACCAGTCTTCCGGTTCAATGTATGGCACAAGAATAAACTTGCTAGCGCCGACGTCAATGAATTCCTTTATTCTGTTCTCAAGACCTTGGTGACCTTGAACTACTATCTGTCTAGGGTCAAGTTCGGGTCGACGTCTCCTAACTGCTTGTGCGATCTGGTCTGGCATACTCCCATCGGACGTGTAGATGATGAGTGATCCGAAATGTTCGCGATCAATTATGGGTCTCCCCGCTGCTTCAGCATGTTCGTCAATAACTGGGATTCCGTCAGCGACATCCTCGGGGGTGCAAAAGCTAGGAAGCCATCCATCGCCTAATCTTCCCACTCTTCGAAGTTCGCTTGGAGCTAAGCCTCCCAGCCAAATTTCAAGCGGGCTTTGAAGTGGCTTTGGAAGTACTCTCACTCCTTCAAGGGAAAACCTCTGACCAGTATGAGTCACCCTATCCTCATCCCATAGCCTTCGCATCAACGGTAAGGCCTCGTTAAACCATGGGGCTCGATCTTTCCTCTCTACCCCAAACGCCTGATGTTCAGCAGTATCAGCTGCGCCTAAACCAAATGCGGGTAGCAGCCTACCCTCAGAAATTACATCAAGACTTGCTAACGATTTTGCGAGAATCACAGGGTTCCGTCCAGGAAGAACCATTATGGAGGGGCCAAATTTCAGTTTCTGGGTGCGCCCAGCAATCCAACTCATCAAAACAAGCGGATCAAGGCTAGAACCGGCTACTCTTTCTGAGAACCATAGTGAGTCAAATTTTAGACGCTCTAAGTTTTCAGCTAATTCCCCCAAGTCATTAGGTTTTTTCACTTCAGACCGCGTGCCGAGCCCAAATCCTATTCTGACTTTCAACTGCGGCTCCATAGCCCAATGGTACCTCGTAACCAATTTCAGTCAGTAATTATGTTTAATTAACGCAATTACGGATTAATTGCTATTCTCTTGGTGTGGCAATAGAGGAGCAAGAATTTCATTTAGAGAGCAGTTTCTTAGACCCTGCTGTCCAAGATGATCCATTTGAGAGTTACGCAACACTTAGAGAGCAATGTCCTGTTTATCAGGTGCCAGAGACCGGTTTGTATATGGTTACTCGCTACGAAGACGTTAGAGAGGCCCTGACTAATCCCGAAACTTTCTCAAGTCGACCCGGAGCTGGAGCTGGCGGAGCAAATGATGCCTCTAAAGCGCATGCAGCTGTTTTTGAAGAGCGAGGATGGGTAAAAGCAAGGACCCTCCAGCGAACTGACCCACCTGAACATACGCATTATAGAAAGATTCTTGGGCGAGTTTTTAC
>CAJWRY010000004.1 GCA_913046155.1 uncultured Candidatus Nemicrothrix sp.
GCTTGGTTTCATTAGTTTTCCTTCCATGTCTCATTGTTGAAAAGGAAAATCGAGAAAAGAGAGACCCAGAGCAGGTCCAGAGCGGCCAGATCGGCACGGAAGTGGTCCATCTCCCGGGCGGCCAACTCGAGGTAGTCGATGCCCAGTTCCCGGGCTTTGGAGAGGATCGAGTCGTCGACGTCGGTGATGTTGCGAACCATGCGCACCTCGTGGCCCAGGTCCTCGAGTCGGCGGACGACGAGGTCAAAGGTGAGATAGGTGAGGGCGTGGCCGAGGTGAGTGGCGTCGTACGGCGTGATACCGCACACGTACATGCTCACTGTCGGCCCCGGTTCGAAAGGTACGACTTCGCTCCGGGCCGTGTCGTACAGGTTCATGGCCATGGAGAGCGACGGTAGTGGCCGCGCGTTAGTGCTGCGGGACACGCTGGCAGGTATCCGGTTAGTGGGATTTTTTACCAAATTGCTGACAGCCCTGATTTTGGCGCCCTCGACAGGAATCGAACCTGTGGCCTACCGCTTAGGAGGCGGTCGCTCTATCCTACTGAGCTACGAGGGCAATGTGTTGAGAATACTACGCTATCTCAATAGTGCCCTCTTAGAAATCAACATTGTATTCTTCAAGGAAACTGGAAGAAGGCGCGTACATCTCTGATTTGTTATCTATGCTTTTACGCATGCGTATTTACGACACAATGACAAATCAGATACGAGATCTTGAACCTAAAGATCCTCACAAGGTTTCTATTTACGCATGTGGCCCCACAGTCCAAGATGTCCCACATTTAGGCCATGCAAGAACAGCGCTTACTTATGATGTCCTAAAACGCTATTTGGTATGGGCAGGGTTTGAGGTATTTCTTGTAAGCAATATCACAGATATTGATGACAAGATTATCAACCGGGCTCTGGCAGAAGGAGTCTCAGAAGATGAACTCGCGCAAACCTATGCAAATATACATATTGAGCAACTTCGAAACTTTGGAATCAAAGATCCAGATGAAAGACCAAGAGCAACCCAATTCATTCAACAGATGATCTCAATTATTGAAGAGTTAATGGAGAATGGTTCCGCTTACGAGATTCAAGGAAGCGGAATCTACTTTGATGTGAGCAAGTTCGATGGATACGGAGCCTTAGTTAATAGATCTGTAGAGGAATTACGTGATAGCGCAAAAGCAAGAATAATTGCAGATGAGGATAAAGACGATCCCCTAGATTTTTCTCTTTGGAAGGCTGCCAAACCTGGCGAGCCAACGTGGGACAGTCCCTGGGGGCCAGGAAGGCCCGGTTGGCACATTGAATGTGTGGCAATGTCTTTAAATCTTCTAGGAGAGGGCTTCGATATACATGGGGGTGGTTCGGATCTAACATTCCCCCATCATGAAAATGAGCGTGTTGAGTGTGAAGCGGCAGGGTATTCATTTGCTAAGTACTGGATGCATAGCGGCATGTTAAATGTCAGCGGTGAAAAGATGTCAAAGTCATTAGGAAATTTCCAGACATTGGGAGATGCTATGGACCGATATGGCGCCAGACCTTTACGTCTAGCGATGTTGCAAGCCCATTACCGTTCCTTGATGGAACTGTCCGAAGAAACCATGGCTGGAGCATCAGGAGGAATTGAAAGAATAGATGCATTCTTTCGAAGAATGGAAGCAGCACAGATAACGAATGGAACCGCTGATGAAGATGCTAAAAAAAGATTTTCTGATGCTATGGATAACGACTTAGGAACCCCAGACGCATTAGCTGTGATCTTTGAGTCAATCAATGCAGGAAATGCTTTACTTGACTCACAAGACTTTAATGGTGCGAAGTCCTCGCTGGCCACAGTCACAGAATTGTTAGAGGTTCTTGGCCTCAGCCAGGTTGAAAAGGACTCTGACGAAGATGTAGAGGAACTCATCCGACAGCGCGAAACGGCTAGGCAAGAAAAGAACTTTAAAGAAGCAGACAGAATTCGAGATCAGCTGCACTCACAAGGCATTGAGATAGAAGACACTCCCACAGGTACCCTGTGGAGGTACCGTTAGACACTAGATAGCTAATGATCGCCGGAAAATCTCATAGCTCGCTATAGCTGCCGATGCTGCTACGTTAAGTGACTCAATATTGTTAGCGAGAGGAATTGAGATGATCTTTGAGAGTTTTCCGATTGTTTCTTCGTTTAATCCGGATGTTTCGTTCCCCAACACAAGTGCCATTCGCTCGGGCAATTCAACTTGGTAGAGACTTTCCCCTGAAGTTTCTAAACCAACGATTTCGAAACGGTTTTCGATCAATTGATCAATTGCATTACTGGTAGTATCTACTCGCACTATCGGAGCTTTGAAAACCGTTCCTGCAGAAGCCTTGATTGCGACAGGGTTGATCTTTGCTGTTCCCTTATCGGGAATAATTATCCCGTCTAAGCCTGCTGCTGTAACAGTTCGGATAATCATCCCTACATTCGCTGGATTGTGAACACCATCTAACACGACAACATATGTTTGATGTTTCCTGCCATTTCTTTCTGATAAGAAATGCGGAAGTGACTGCATCCTTTGGGCCTTCAAATCTGCAGCAATACCTTGGTGTTGGCCACTCTTACTTAGGGCAGAAATTCTATTCTCTGTCGTTATCTCAATTCTGATACCTCTCGCATTAGCCAGTGATTTAATGTTCTGAATAATTTCGCCAGTGGCCTTTTGCGATAGATGAATACAGGCAATCTCTAACCCTTCCTCCAATGCCTCATACACAGGCTTTCTTCCATGCAATACAAGATATTTGTATGGATCAGACACACGCCCATCTTGTCACAATAAATACGCTTTAACAGTTACCAATATTGCCTTGATGTGTTCATTAAAGCCAAAAGTCGTGTAATGTTCAGGAGGTAACCAGAGGTGCGAATGCCAAAAGATGATACTCTCCCCCACAATTTACGTAAGAAAGAAATTGTGAAAGCAGCTATAAATCTTCGGGGCGTTCCCGAAGGAACAATGGGTAGGGTCATATTATCAAGTGGACTGGATTGGGTTCGTTACTGGGTTGCTTTTGACAATGGAGTTGAGGTTGGAAGCCTTCATCGAAATAAATTAGTTCGGGAGGCCGAGTGGGATGCGTACCTTGTACAGCGTGAGCGCAGTCAGGAAATCGCTGAAAATAGCACTGAAGCTCCAGATACTTCGCCAGAATCTGACACTCAGAGTTCAGGGTCAGGAGGAGTTGAAGTAAATGGTGTTCTCGTTCCTCAACTTCTTCTTGACAGATCCCAAGCGGCTTTGGAACGTCTTGGAGTTACTCGGTAATCAGCGAAGCGGGTGCGTACCCAACAAATCTACCGTGAAGATCAAAGTTTCATTTGGCGCGATAAGTCCGTCCCCAGCGCCATTCTCCCCGTAAGCAAGGTCGGGAGGTATCACAACTGTTCGTCGGCCTCCCACCTGCATTCCCAGCAGGCCTTGATCTAGCCCTTCAATGACATTACCAGCGCCTGAGATGTACCCGATAAATTCTGAACGACCTCGATCCCAAGATGAGTCAAACTGTTCTCCTGTAGATGCAGAGACACCTACATAGTGGATGTAAACTACGTTCCCTGGCTGAACTATGGCTCCGGAGCCTTCAGAGATATCATTAGTTTCAAGTTCTGTTGTTGATTCTGAGGTCAGTTCTTCGGTGGGTTTCTCCAGATTTGCTGGCACTGAAGCTATGAGGTCGACAACGAATACGAGTGTTTCATTTGGACCGATTGAGCCTGAACCAGATCCATTCTCTCCATATGCCAACTCTGGTGGGATCGTGAGAGACCTTCGCCCCCCTACCGACATGCCAACTATTCCCTGATCCCATCCTTGGATTACTCGTCCAGCACCAAGTTCAAATGGGAAAGGTGAGCCTCTATCCCATGAGGCATCAAATTGAAGTCCAGTTGAGTATGAAACACCTACGTAGTCCATGATAAGAAAATCGCCAACATCAACAGGAGATCCGCTTCCAACTACTAAGTCCTCGATTAATAGCTCAGTTGGTGGAGAAGATGGGGGAATAGTCACTAGAGGTTTCACTGAGAGATCGGCATTGTCAACGTCCCCAGCAGGGGTAGGGGTAGGCACAATTTCAATGGAAGTTGGAACCTCGGCTGAAGAGTCAGTAACGGCTGATTCACCAGCATCATTCCCGCAGCCGAGTAGCAATACGCTCGCTGTAGCTACGGATAAGATTCTTGCGATAATACGCGGCATATAATTTATTCTTTCTTGATTACGCCTATCTGATGCTAGTCCCTAACATGACTATTGCGTATTCTATGTTAGGAGTTTAGGTACTTTGGGAGCACTCTTGTGAAATCTAGCCTTGTTCTAATGGCCGCTGGGCTCGGAAGCCGATTTGGAGGGACAAAACAACTTGTTCCAGTCGGGAAAAACGGTGAAACGCTTCTTGATTTCACGATTCAAGATGCACTTCGTGTAGGTATGACTGATGTTGTCATTATCGTCAGAAGCGAAATAGTTAATGATATGAAATCTCATGTGGAGCGCCTACACCCTGAAGGTCTTGACTTTAGGTTTGTTTTACAAGACCGTTATGGTCCTGCTCGAGCGAAGCCTTGGGGTACGACTCACGCCGTAATTTCTGCTTCAGAAGCGGTAGAAGGACCCTTTATTTTGGCCAACGCTGATGACTACTACGGGCCATCTTCTATTGAAGTAGCTTCTGAGCAGTTACCGAATCTCGATGAACAATCCGCTGCATTAATAACGTTTGAACTTAACAAAACCCTGTCTTCAAGTGGCCCAGTAACCAGAGGGGTGTGCGATGTGCAGAACGGATTGCTTGCTGAAGTGATTGAGACGGAAGGCTTATTTTATAACGAGTCAAACAATGAAATCGCATGCGTTGAGGGCAATATTCTAAAACCTGACACCCCAGTATCAATGAATCTTTGGTGTTTCCACCCATCAATTCTAAGTTCTTTGCAAAGCCTCTGGGAAGAGTTTCTTGAGGAGAATAGTCACTCTGAGACTGCTGAGTGCCTTCTTCCAGTATGCATTTCAACTCTTATGGACCGTCAAGACTTCCAAGTATCTACTGTCCCTAGTCAGGAAGAGTGGACAGGTTTAACTAACCCTGATGATCTTGAATTGGTTCGGAATAAAATCAATAACCTTCGGAGCTAGTGGCTATAACGTAAAGCCCACCTCGGTTCCAGACCCATTCTCTGGGGCTTTAACGAAGACATGACCATTATGTCTCATAATAATTTCTTCAACTATTGAAAGCCCGATACCTGAGCCAGGAAGATTCCTTGTATCAACGGATCTAAAGAATCTCTCAAAAAGTTGATCCCTATCCTCTTCCCTTACTCCTATTCCGAAGTCACGGACGCAGACGGTTCCATTTTTCACTGTGATCACGATATCGGTTCCTTCGGGGCTAAATTTGATCGCATTATCGACCAAATTAGAGATAGCGCGCTCAATCGCTGCACTCTGTACATCTCGTATGGAATCTCCCGAACTTGTAATGTCTATTGTCCTCCCCGATCTTCTGGCGAACTTCTCAGCGACCTCCTGAGAGATTACCGAGAGGTCCTCGGTAACAAAATTTTCGGATTTAAAGCCAGTTGATGTAGCGAGGTTGACGATTTCATCAACTAGGAGACTTAGTTCATTTATTTCTGTTTTAAGGTCACGAATAATCAGTTCTTTATCTTTCTCGTCAATGGATTTTGCTTTCGCCAAGAGTTCTATATTTGTCCTAACGCTCGTGAGAGGGGTTCGAAGTTCGTGGCTAGCATCCGTAACTAGTCTCTTTTGCTGGTCGCGCGATGTTGCAAGTGCGCGCAGCATTACGTTAAAACTTTCCGCTAGACGTCGCACTTCCTTGTCTCCATCCTTTGAGTCTATGAAAGCAGTGAGTTCTTGGGTGCGAGCTACATGTTCAGCAGTTTTGGATAATCTCTTGATGGGTTTCGCAAGTTGAGAGGCCAATGCCCACGCCGACAAGATAGCTATAGCTATGCCGATAAGCCCTAGTAAAAGAAATGCGCGTACCATGCCCGAGATTGCATCGTTAACTTCTGATAAGTCACGGCCTATTTGAAGAAGACCACCTCTGGGTAATGGCTTAGAGAGGATTCTGTAGTCAACATCTCCAACAGTTGATTTACGTATTCGAGTGACTCCACTTGGGTTTTCATCTTTCTGCATAGCAATCTTGATTTCTGCATCTTCTAGGGGAAGCGAGATTGGGAATGCAAAGATAATTTGGCCTTTGGGATCCACGATTTGTGTAATAGCATCCGGTTCTGCAAGAAATTCTGATAGAACTGATCTCCTTTCATCTCTTTGCACGAATGATTTAGCTTCCGCATTGGACTGAAGGTCTTCTATGCTTTTTGCCCTGTCAACGAGAAAGTCATCCACGCCATCAACAAGCTCGCGCTCAGCAGACGTCACTGCAAAAATACCTGCAACTGTCACTACTGTCGTGATGACAGCCACCAACGCAATCGTGAGGCGAAATTGGAGAGTCATGGTTCTCTCAAACAGTATCCAACGCCACGAATGGTATGGATCAATCTTGTCTCGGGGTTGTTGTCAACTTTTCTTCGTAAATAACCGATATATACATCGAGTGATTTGGAGTTTGTCTCAAAGTCGTAGTCCCAAATAGCCTCATATATGCGTTCCCTTGTTAGGACCAGGTTTGCATTTCTCATTAGGAGTTCTAAAAGGTCATATTCTGTTTTCGTTAAGTCAACTTCTTTACCCTCACGAAAGACTTTTCTTGATCCATATTCAAGAGTGAGGTTCCCTACCGAACGTGTTGGGACTGTATCGTCTCCCAAACGCCTGAGAAGGGCCCGTATTCGAGCGAGAAGTTCATCAAGCGAAAAGGGTTTCACAAGATAGTCATCTGCGCCAGCATCTAATCCTGCGACACGGTCTGCGACTTCGTGCTTTGCTGTAAGAATAAGTACTGGTGTCTTGTCCCCATTGCGCCTTAATGCTCGACAAACCGAGAGCCCATCAACGACTGGCATCATAACATCTAAAATAAATAGATCCGGTGGTGATATTTGAGATTCTTCTAAGGCTTGCGATCCGTTGTTAACAGATATTACGGAGTAGCCTTCGTAGCGTAAAGCTCTGTCAAGTGAGTCGCGAACAGCTTGGTCGTCTTCTGCGATAATTATTTTTTTACTTTGAGTTTCTGTCATAGCCCTCAATCAACATTTCGCTTTATTCTGATAGGGAACCCACTTGCACGCTACTATTTTTACACTTTCTTAATTGATTCTTAATTAGCGGTTAGCTGGACTAAGGAATACCAAACCTTACTTCCTCAGGATATGGAAAAAATTCAGGAGCTTCTATTTCATGCTGACTTTGCATTTCTATCCATGTCTCTGGTTCGCAAAGGTCACCATGAACATGGTCAAAGGCTTCGCGCGCAGCATCAGGGAATCGGAAAAATTTCTTGAATTCTTCAGGGAAGACATCGTTCGCTCCTACTGCGAACCAGGGTTGAGACGACATTTCATCCTCAAAACTCCTTGCCTCAGGTATTGATCTGAACGTTACGTCTTGAAGCAAAGTCAACTCGTCGTAATCATAAAAGACAACGCTTCCATGTCTAGTAACACCAAAGTTTTTGGTGAATAGATCACCAGGAAAAATATTAGCGGCGCATAAATCCTTGATTGCGTGACCATAGTCAAGAGTTGCAGATAAGACGTGATTTTCTGGCATTTCTTGAAGGTATAAGTCAAGTGGGTAAACGCGCCGTTCCGTATACAAGTGGTGAATGATGACATCAGTATCAGTAATAGTTATTGAGCGAGAAGCCTCTAACGCCAACTCTTGAAGAAGTTCATCGCTAAACCTCTCACGAGGAAAGGCTAAGTCTTCAAAAACTTGCGCATCAACCATTCTTCCAACACGGTCATGTGCAAAAACCATTTTGTATTTGTCCATAACCTGTGCTCTCGTAATTTTCTTTGACGGAGGAAACGTATCCTTAATAACCTTAAAGACCACACCAAAAGAAGGCAGAGTAAAGACTGTCATTACCATTCCTGGTATCCCTCGTGCTGCTTCAAACCGGTCCGTTGAGTTCGAGAGATGCCTATAGATAGCTCTGAATAGGCTGGTTTTCCCATGAGCACTATATCCAATAGCCGTATATAGTTCGGCTACGGGTTTAAGCGGGATAAGCGTTTTGATAAACGCTACTATTGCTCCTGGTTCCTTTGTATTCACATGGAAGTACGATCTAGTAAATCCAAAAATCCTACTGGTTAGGTTCTCTGTAAGTAAAACAGCATCACATACGACCCCACTGTCAGTCGCACGAAGAGGGATTATAAGCGGTGAAACGCGAGTCAGATATCGGATTCGGCCGACAAGGTACGCTCCACGATTACGGTAAAAAACCGGCTTAAGAACGTCAATCTCTACCGGCATCGTAGCTTCCCACGTCTCAGAAAGGTGTTTCTCTATTGCAAAGGCAATATTGGCGGAATCTCGTTGCAAATTCTGCCAATCTTGACCGATATCAAACGCTTCTAAGACAGCCTGTATCAGCTTTTCGGTGGTTGTTCGAAGTCGAAAAGTGAGGACTTCGCCCTGACCTGGGTCAACAACAGGAAGAGCGATTCCGCCAAACCACCTAAACTCAAGATCATCATCAAAGCCCACTAACGTAAACAACCGACGCGTCACGGAATTAAAAAACGTTTCTGCTAATTCAGAGTCTGATCTCCACGCAATAGCTTGCGCAAATATACGTCTTGCCGAAACCCATAGATCTCTTTTCATACTTTCTTCTAGGTTCTCTAGAGCAGGATTAATAACCTCAACGCATTGGTTAACAAGTTGCCGGTGCAAAAGAAGACGTATTTGAGAATTAATTTGATGCTGCGCAAACTCCTGTTTAGCAAAATTATCTTTAGCTCTTTGAGTGACGTCTAAAAAGTCTAAACGAAACTGACTGAAGAACTTAGCGAGCTCTTCAGCAATATCTTTAGCTGTTCTTTCAGCTTCGCCAAACTCTTGAATAGAAACCACACCCTGAAAATTCTGACTACGCGCTCTCCGACGAAGCCAACTAGGGGACAAAGCAGAAGGCATATCAACACCATGCTGTTTAAGCAGTTCGCTATCAGTAAGAATCTCTATAGTCGGCCCCGAGGCGACAACCTCTCCCTTATCAAGAAGAACAGCAGTTTGACAGGTCTCAATGGCAACAGTTATATCTGCAGTGAATACCAGCAGTGCTTCCTCACGATTCGCCAACGCTTCAACCAAAGAGTCTGCCGAACGCGCATCAAGCATTGACGATGGCGCATCAAGCACAAGGATTGGTGCTTTTTTTTCTAATTGGGCTGCAAGCGCAACACGATAAGATTCACCGCCACTCAACCTTCCTATTCGGCGAAGAAGAATCTCCGTATCCAGATTCACATTTGAAATAGTCCTCTTGGGATCTCCTCCGCAAATTGCTTGTAAGGCTGAAGCAACTGTTTCTTCACTATTAAAGCGACGAAGATCTGTCACTGTCCCTATATTTTCAGGATTACTGCACACTCCAGATATGACTCCGGAAGTGGGTGTGAGTCTTTGCGATATTATTTTTGCAAGAGTACTTTTCCCGCTTCCATTTCCCCCGACCACTGCAATGCGGTCTCCTCGCGAAATCGTTAAATTAATATCTCTCAAACCCAGGCCATCCGGATGGTTATATGAAATATCTTCAAGACATAAAAGCGTTTCGTTCACATAGAAATACTGCCCGAATTTCCTCGGTTTAACAGTTACGGGAGGGTTTTTTCTTGAATTTACTGAAAATTCAGTTATTTTTGACAACTTTATGATTAGTAACTTGCACAATCAACCCAGCGATAGAAGACTAGGACCGTATTCATCCAAATTGGAAATGAGAGGGTTCCTGTATGCACAGATCCAAATTATTCAAATTGTTAATTGCCTTTTTAGCTTTAACTATGTTCGCAACTGCTTGTGGAGGAAGCGACGATGACAGCTCATCATCATCTGATAGCTCATCCGCGTCTGAAGCTACCGAAAGTTCATCGGAAAGCAGCGCAAGCGAAGCTGCTGAAGAAGCAGAAGAAACCGAAGAAGCACCTGCTGAGGAAGAAGCAGAAGAGGAGGCTGAAGCTCCAATCGTTCAGGACCAAGAAGAAAGCGTCTTAGAACCAGTTTTTGGCGGAACACTCCGATGGGGACTTGAAGCAGAAGTTGATGGCATAAATCCAACAGCATCCGCTCTGTCTGCGCCTGGACTCACAATGATGAATGCAGCCTTTGATACTTTGGCTGCTTACGACGTAGATGGGAATACAGTTCCCCACCTAGCTGAATCATTCTCTTCAAGTGCTGACTGTAAAACATGGTCAATGAAGCTCAGAGACGGCATCACCTTCCATGATGGCACACCACTAAATACCGAAGCTGTTTCTGTGAACTTCCTAGCGCAATATGGAGATCCACTTGTTGGTTTAGCAGTTCGACCTTACTATTCTGCTGATGAGCCTATAACAATCGTTGATGACCTAAACATGAATTTCAACCTTACAGATGCGAACTGCAACTGGCCTTCAGCTCTCACTGGGCAACTTGGAGCAATAGGATCGCCGACATGGATTGCAGCTGCTCAGGATGATCCGACACTTGATCAGCAACCGGTCGGAACGGGACCTTTCATCTTTGAATCAAGAGTTCAAGACCAAGTAACAAGGTTTGTTAGAAATGCAAACTATTGGGGTGGAGATGTTTATCTTGATGCAGTTGAATTCTACCCGGTCACTGATGGAGATATCAGAACGAGCTTGCTCCTTGAAGGAGAACTGGATGCCCAAGCAACTACCAACGTTGAGTCAATCGCTTCGCTTGCTGAGAACGATTCCATCACACAAGTCCTTGATGACACGGGCGATGAATCTTTCCTCATGTTGAACTCTTCAAAAGCACCATTTGACGACATCCGTGCACGTCAAGCCATAACACATGCGACACCTCGCGATAACTACAACACATTGATCAACCTTGATGTCACACGAAAAGCTGATCAGATGTTCACGCCTGAGAGCCCATATTACAATCCGGATATTGTCCAATTGTCAGATCGCCCAGATCTAGCTGGACCGCTCGTAGACGCATACTGTTCAGATAACCCCAACAACTGCACAAGCGGAAAGATCAATATTGAGTATCAGTATTCAGGACCTTCTGTGGTGGGAGAACGTATCGCAGATCTCCTATCCGAAGGCTGGGCTGACTTCTTCAACGTCACTGTTCAAGTACTCCCTCAGGACGCCCATATCCAAGAGGCAGCCTTGGGCATATACAATTCAATAGGTTGGAGACAGTTTGGTGCTGTTGATCCTGGTATTGACAGAGTTTGGTTGCTCTGTAGAGCTATTGGTGGTATTTCACTGAACTGGCCCCGCTATTGCGACGAAGATCGAGATGCACTAATTCTTCAAGCAGATGCTGCCGCAACAACTGAAGAGAAAATACCTCTCTATCAAGAACTCTCCAAGATGATCAACGAAGAATATCTATATGTCTTCTACCACCACACTCTGTGGAGTTTAGCTCTCAGAGATGGCGTGGAGAACGTCTGTGGAGCAAAGACTCTTGAAGGTGTAAGCCTCCGCTGCCAAGTCAACGGACGCTCATTCTTCCAGTCGACTTTTATAGCTGACTAGAAGCGTTACTCCTAGAGACCCCAAGTGGTTGAATGAAAATTCTTGCCACTTGGGGTCTCTTCAATTTGTTGGGGTAGGATTACAACGCAGCATTTGATGTTGTTCTTTAGAGAATGGGGAAGAAAAAGCAGTGCCAAAGCCAATCAGACGACTGATCGGCCTTCTCGGCCTTTTGACTATTGTTTCAATGGTCACGTTCGGCGCAATGAACTTTTTGGGAGACCCACTTTTCAACATTCTTGGACCAGTTGCTGCTGATGTCGATAACCCCGAGAGCCTGAAAGTCATCGAAGAAGCGAAAGCACAATACCACTTGGATAAGTCACTTCCCGAACGGTGGGCGCGTTGGGCTTGGGATTTTGTTAGAGGCGACTTCGGAGTCCAATTTAGTTCTTCCGGCCAGCCTCCAGTAAGCGACCTAATTAAGGAAAGACTGCCTCGAACACTTGAGTTAATGGCAGTAGCCCAAATCATTGCTGTTTCATTAGCTATACCATGGTCGGTACTAGCAGCATCTAGAGCTAACAGACGAACTGATAAAATCTCAACGATTACTGCTTTTGCGTTTGTTTCCATACCCAGCTTTGCCATGGCTGTAATTCTCTTCTATTTCTTTTCCGTTCAATGGGATCTCCTTCCCGACACCTATACGGCGACAGATCCGTTTTGGGGTATTAGCCATGACCATCGACTTATTCAACTGATACTTCCAGGATTTACCCTTGGAATCGGGTCTGCGGCCGCTTATCAGCGACTCCTAAGAACCGACCTGATCACCACGCTTCAACAAGACTTCATCCTCATGGCGAAATCAAAGGGTGTATCAAAAAGAAGGGTTCTCTATTCACATGCGCTCAGGCCTTCATTATTTTCGATGATCACATTGTTAGCGATAAACATCGGTTTCATGATTGGCGGCTCGCTTGTGGTAGAGCAGTTCTTTAGAATCCCCGGTATCGGTAGTGCTGTCGTAGAGGCTACGTTACGAGAGGACTTCCCAGTTGTCCTCGCAATTGTAATGATCGTTTCAGCTGGATTTATGGTATTCAACTACTTAGCTGACTACCTCTACACTCTCATTGACCCAAGAGTAAGGAATGAAGATACCAGTAAGCCAAGAAAAATTACAAGTATGGGCATGTAATCATGAACGAAGAACAAGAAATAAATGCTGACGAAGTCACAAACGATTCACAAGCCTCAGAAGAAGAAACTAACATCAGCGACTCGACACAATTAGAAGTTTCAGAGTTCGCAGATAAAAAAACATTAGGATTTGGATTCTGGTTAGCGACGTTTTGGCTAGTGCTAATTTCTTTTCTTGCTGTGTTTTCTCCAATACTTCCATTCAAAGATGCCGATAAGAACTACATTGCATATGAACAAAAGGAAAATCCATTAACAGGCAAAGTTCAGGAGAGACCCGTTCAGCCCCCATACGCACCGAGCGGTGAACATTGGCTCGGAACTGACCAGGATGCGCGAGACATACTTAGTCGGACCATTGAAGGAGCGAGAATCTCGCTTGCAGTAGGCGCACTTACAGCACTATTTGGGATGATTGTTGGAGGGACTCTTGGCATGATCGCTGGTTACTTCAAAGGAATTTTAGATAAAATTGTCGGCGCTATCTTCCTAGTTGTTTTGAGCTTCCCAGGTTTAATTCTCGCTATTCTCATTGTTGCATTACTTGACCGATCCCTCCTAACGATTTCTGTAACCTTAGGCATCTTGGGCGTTGCTCCCATCGGAAGACTTGCCCGCGCACAAACGCTCAGTTTCTCTGAGCGAGAATTTGTAATGGCTGCCGAAACTCTTGGTGCGAAAAAATCCAGAATCTTAATAAAAGAACTTCTCCCGAACGTGCTCATCCCCATGAGCACCCTCGCGATGCTAGTTATAGCTGTTGCGATCGTGGGTGAAGGAACATTAGCCTTTCTAGGTTTATCTGTTCAAAACAGTGCCACATGGGGAAAGCTGATTTTGACAGGGTCAGGATTATCAACACTGGAAAGTTCTCCATGGGTTGCTTTCGTCCCAATGGGATTCTTATTCCTAACTGTGGCCTCATTTAATTATTTAAGTGACCGAATACGCGACTACTTCGATGTGAGGGATATTTTTGTTACACGAGACTGACAGCGCGAATAATATTCTTGAACTCAGCGACTATCGAGTTGGGTTTCGAACAGAACGTGGACTAGCGAAAGCTGTCGACGGAGTTTCACTATCGTTGAAACGCGGATCCACCCTAGCAATCGTTGGAGAGTCAGGGTCCGGAAAGACAGTGCTAAACCGAGGAATAATGGGCCTCCTTGGAGCAAATATTATTGAGGGAGGGTCAGCGAAGTTTCAAGGCGAAGAACTTGTCAACACCAATCGACAGAAGCTCTGGGGAACAAAGATGGCAATGATATTTCAAGACCCCATGACATCATTGAATCCAGTCATGAAGGTAGGAAACCAAGTATCAGAACCTCTTCGTTTACACCAAGGGATGTCAAGAAAAGAAGCACGCGACAGGACAGTTGAACTGTTCACGCTCGTAGGGATTCCCGAACCAGCTAAAAGGTTTGGCGAATACCCGCATCAACTCTCAGGTGGCATGCGCCAAAGGGTAATGATCTCTATTGCACTAGCAATTGAACCAGATATCTTAATAGCTGATGAGCCGACGACATCCCTGGACGTTACGGTTCAAAAATATATTCTTGACTTACTTGTTGATGTGCAATCCAAATCCAATATGTCAATGGTGATTATTACGCATGACCTAGGTGTCGCCCGAGGACGCGCAGATGAAATCATGGTGATGTATGGAGGTCGGATAATGGAAAAGGCCCCATCCGAAACTGTTTTTCAGGAAATGAAACACCCGTATACACAAGCCTTATTATCTTCTATACCAAGACTTAACGACCCAAAACATACGAGGCTGACCCCAATAGAGGGTTTTCCTCCCGATATTGTTGACGGACCCCAAGGTTGCAAATTTGCTGCACGATGTAAATATGCGCAAGATACTTGCCTGACCTTGGCACCAGAAGAAACGACTATTGACAAGCACACTTACTTTTGTCATTTCCCTGTAGGTACTGATGCCGGATCAGAGGCACTGAAATCAAATGAAGATAAAGGTTTCACAGCGGCAGGGTTGAGGATCAAAAGCAAAGGAGAGGTCGTCTAATGGCTGGTTCAGGGAACAATCACCTTCGTACAGAATTCGATGATGTCCTTCTTAGCGTTGAGAATCTAGTCGTTGAATTCTCATCAGGGAGAAAAAATAAAGTTCATGCGGTATCTGATGTGAGTTTTGATATTCGTAAAGGCGAAACGCTGGGAATCGTGGGAGAATCAGGTTGCGGAAAATCAACCACCGCTAAAGCTATTGTGCAACTTCCAAAACCAACATCTGGAAAGGTTGAGTACGAGGGGACTGATTTAACAAAACTTGATAAAGAGGGAATGCGACAAAAGCGACCTTCAATTCAAATGATCTATCAAGACCCCATTAGTTCCCTCAATCCCAGAAGGACAGTGTTCAATATCGTGAACGAAGGGACGCGGGTATGGTCAACTGAGCACAGCCAACAGCAAGAGACAAAGGTAGAAGAGATGATTCAGGCTGTTGGGTTAGACCCAAATGAAGCTAGAGTTCGCCGACCCCACGAATATTCTGGAGGTCAATGTCAAAGAATTTCTGTAGCTAGAGCACTCGTTCTGGACCCACAAGTAATTATTTGTGATGAACCTGTGTCCTCTTTGGACGTTTCTGTACAAGCCCGAATTCTTAACATGCTTCAAGACATGAAAGACGAGTACGGCCTCACCCTGCTATTCATTAGCCACGATCTTTCAGTTGTAAAGAACGTCAGTGATCGCGTTGCAGTTATGTACTTGGGAAAGATTTGCGAAATTGGTGACGGAGACGTGATCTACGACAACCCTGCTCATCCCTATACCAGATTACTGCTCGCAGCTATTCCTGACCCAGATAATAAACACAGCCAAAACTCTGATGTACTAGAGGGAGAGTTGCCCTCCCCTCTCAATCCACCAAGCGGCTGCCGCTTTCGAACAAGATGTCCGAGAGCAACCGAAAAATGCGAAGCAGAAGAACCCACCTTTGAACAAGTAGGGAATTCTGACCACTGGGTCGCCTGCCACTTCCCTCACATTGACAATGAACTTGATGCGCCAACAAGTGATGAAGGGCAATTCATTGAGGGCAACACGGAAGATGAGATTCTGTGGCCACCGGCTGACTAACTCATCAATTTCGCTAACTCACTAACTGTTTGTTCTCTAGCCTCATCTGGTCCGTAAACAGCCGCAACAACTTGCGTTCCACCACTATCTGCGTACTTTTGAAGTCCGTCAGCGACCTGCTCAAAACTCCCGCTTAATGCAATATCCCAAGAATTAGCGAGCCCCTCGCGCTCAAGCATCGCACGATACGAAGGCAAGTCACCATAAAAACCAAAATCTCTTTTGGCATATTCCTCAGCCATATCTGAATCAGACGTTATGCAAACAGGAACCGCAGCTATAACTTGAGGAACTGGTCTTCCAGCCTCTTCCGCAGCCGCATTTATGACAGGCGATATGTGATTCCGGATAGTTTCCGGTCCCGTCATCCACGTAACCGTTCCATCAGCAACCCTGCCAACCAATTTCAACATTTGAGGACCCAGCGCCGCTACAAGAACAGGAGGAGCGTCAGCGGGTACATCAATTCCTCCTCTGCTGGTTAGATGCTTCCCTCCATATGAAATTGTTCCATCATGAAGAAGTGCCATAAGAATTTGAAGATAATCACTCATATGACCTACGGGTGCATCAAAAGATATCCCCCACATTCCTTCAACAACTG
Source organism: uncultured Candidatus Nemicrothrix sp. (assembly GCA_913046155.1). Classification (GTDB taxonomy): domain Bacteria; phylum Actinomycetota; class Acidimicrobiia; order Acidimicrobiales; family UBA8592; genus UBA8592. The sequence continues at coordinate 16,598 of CAJWRY010000004.1, forward strand.
GCTTGTGTGATAACCCTATACCCAAATCTAAACGGCCGTCTGATACTTGATTAACAGTCAGCGCTTGCTGAGCTAACATCATAGGGTGGCGTGGATAGGTTGGAATCACTGAGGTACCTAAGCGGATATCTTCGACTGATTCAGCGATCACAGCCAAAGCTGTTAATGCATCAAGATTAAAGATTTGCGGTGTCCAAAATGTTGAGTATCCAAGATTATTCGCTTCTTGGACTTGCTTCTTTAGGTCATCAATATTTCGAGAGGATCCAAATATTCCTAATTCCATGTTTATTTCTCCTAACTTGCGTCTTTCAAATTTAATGTTTCCTGAAGTTCCCGCTTTAGAAATTTACCACTTGCATTCCTAGGCAGTGGTCTTTCTAAAAACCACAAATATTGCGGAATTTTGTGTTTAGCTATTCTGGGTTCTAAAAAAGATCTAAGTAGATCTGCGTCTATTGAGTGACCGTCCTTTAGATAAAGCGCTGCAGCAACTTCCTCTCCAAGGCGGTCATCTGGGACTCCGAAAACAGATACCTCACCAACTGCGTCATGTTTGAATATCGCTGATTCGACTTCAGCACAATACACGTTCTCTCCTCCTCGCAGCACCATATCCTTTTTCCGATCAACAATAAAAATGAATCCGTCCTCGTCAATTCTTGCTATATCCCCGGTATGCAACCAACCTTCGGTTATCGCTTGGGACGTCGCCTCAGGCCTATTTAGATACCCCTTAATAACTTGGGCACCCTTAACCCATAGCTCCCCAATCTCACCGTCCGGAACTGCTTCTCCATCATCATCAAAGCATTGAGCTTCGAAACATGGCATTGCGGGGCCTGCGCTTTCCGGTTTATCTAGAAAGAAATCAGCTGAAATCGCCGTTATTATTCCACAAGTTTCTGTCATCCCATAACCTGTACCAGGGCGAGCGGTCTCAACGCTAGATTCAATCTTTTCTACTAAGTCCGGTTGTAACTGAGCACCACCACCACCAAGTGCTTTTAGGGATGACGTATCAGTTCTTTCAAAGTCGGGATGGGCAATTAGTTCCCTGGACATAACTGGAACACCACTTATTGTAGTTATCTGTTCGGACTCAACGAGCTTAAGGGCTTCTCCAGCATCCCATTTGTACATATGCACCAACTTCCCGCCAGCCATTGTGATTGAATGCGCGACACAATTATTAGCTGTTACATGAAACAAGGGCGTAATGACTAGAGCAGAGGTTTGTGACACCTCTTTAGCCGCAGGCTTGGTTGATGTAACACCTGCTCGCGATGAAGCTACAGACTGAACTACGTGAGCGAACGCAAGACTCATGGCATTAGCCACACAACCTCGATGAGTGAGTTGTGCCCCTTTGGGTCGTCCGGTCGTTCCTGAAGTGTAGAAAATACATGCATCTGAATCAGGGTCTACCTCAATCTCTGGCATCTCACCACCCTTTTCTAAAAGGACATTCCACTGGACAACATCAACTGATTTGCTTTGCGCACGAACCGCCACCAATTGAGGAAACTCATCGGAATCTTGTAATTCAATCAACTGCTCAAGTCGCTCTTGATCTGCGATAACCACCTTTGGTTTAGAATCATTGAGTGCATACTCGAGTTCAGGAGTCGCCCACCAAGCGTTCATACCAACACAGGTAGCGCCAATGCTCATGCAGGCCCAATAAGCTAACATCCACTCTGGATAGTTCCGCATAGCTATAGCGACCTTGTCGCCTACCTGTACATCATTCTTAATCAACCAATTAGCTACACTTGCGACGTGTTCATGTGCTTGAGTGTAGGAGATCCGTTCATTTCCATACACTAGATAATCTGCATTACCGAATCTCAGACTTGATAACCAAAAATCCCTAAGAGTCGCTGGTTGATTCTTGTAGCAAAGAACGTCTATTCCCCTTACATTCACTTCCTCCAATTCAAACTGAGAACCCTCCGAGGTAAGTTCTTCCCATGCTTGGGACAATTCTTTGTACACGTCTCCCCCACAATTAGTGAATGACTTCTAGGGTAGATTAAATTCGTAACTGCTCATAACTGTAGAGACAGTAACTTTGAAAATACCGAAAAGGAAAATTATTTACCTTATTGGTCTAGAATGAAACCGGTTGACTTGCAAGGAGTGGTCATGGGAACTGAAGAGAATCAAGAACTTAACGCTCGCAAAGCATGGGAGCTTGAGTACCAGAAAGCCTCATTGAGAGACTCAAATTTTGAGACTATGTCAGGGGTACCGGTTGAGCCTGTCTATGGAGATGATTTGTTTCCCGGGCAATATCCTTACACACGAGGAATTTACCCATCCATGTACAGATCGCGTCTATGGACGATGAGAATGTTTGCAGGATTCGGAACAGCCGAAGATACTAATTTGAGGTTCAAAGAACTGCTGCGTAATGGCGGGACTGGACTATCAACTGCTTTTGATATGCCGACCCTCATGGGTCGTGACTCCGATAGCGAATGGTCCCTGGGTGAAGTCGGACGAGCTGGAGTAGCAGTAGACACGCTCGCAGACATGGAAGACCTATTTGCTGACATCGATTTATCCCAAGTTTCTACCTCTATGACAATAAACGGCCCTGCAGCAACACTTCTAGCTATGTACGTCGCTGTCGCCGAACAAACTGGAGTCGAACCTCACCAGCTTGCTGGAACAATCCAAAATGACATCCTTAAGGAATATCAAGCACAGAAAGAATATATTTACCCTCCTCGCCCCTCGATGCGTATCGTGACGGACATGGTCAAATACACCACAGCCGAAATGCCCAAATGGCACCCCATCTCAATTTCTGGCTATCACATTAGAGAAGCGGGAAGCACGGCCGCACAAGAACTAGCGTTTACATTAGCAAACGGGTTCTCCTACGTAGAAGCTGCTATCGCCGCTGGACAAAACGTCAATGAGTTTGGCAAGCGCCTCAGTTTCTTCTTTAACAGCCATAGCGATTTCTTTGAAGAAATCGGTAAATTCCGAGCAGCGCGACGGATTTGGGCACGTTGGATGAAAGAACGCTACGGGGCAACAGATGAAAAAGCTATGCTATGTAGGTTCCACACACAAACTGCAGGTGTTTCGCTGACAGCGCAACAGCCCGAAATTAATATAGCCAGAGTTGGAATACAGGCACTTGCCGCAGCTTTAGGGGGCACACAGTCACTTCATACGGATAGCTTTGACGAAGCGTTAGCGCTACCAACAGAAGATGCAGCTCGGATAGCGCTGAGAACACAGCAAATTGTTGCTCACGAAACTGGAGTGGTAAACGTAGCTGACCCACTAGGGGGCTCACCATACGTTGAATGGATGACTGATGAAATGGAAAGGCAAGCTGAAGCCATATTCGCTCACCTTGATGACCTAGGAAATGGATCAATTCTTGAAGGGACCTTCAATGGGATTGAAAACGGATATTTCGTTGGCGAAATCGCAGATGCGGCATACAGGTTTGAACGTGAAGTGAACTCAGGAAGACGCATCATTGTTGGAGTAAATGAATTTACCGATGGCGATAACCCTGAAGACAGAAATCTCTTACGAATTGGTGCTGAGACTGAGGAGTATCAGCTTAAGAGACTAAATGATGTCAAAACAAAAAGAAATCAAGAGCACGTCAATAGCGCCCTCTCCGAAATAACTGCTGTGGCTTCAGACCCAACGCGCAATTTAATGCCTGCGATTATTGCAGCAGTGAAGACCTATGCCACTGAAGAAGAAATTGCCAACGCTATGGAAGTGGTTTTCGGAACATACGTTGAGAAAGCAATAGTTTAAATAAGAAACGAAAGTGAAGGAGATCAGGCATGGGTGACCATCAACAAAGGGTGATTTTAGCTAAATTAGGCTTAGATGGTCACGACCGCGGCATCAAAGTAGTAGCACGAATTTTACGTGACGCGGGCATGGAAGTTATCTATTTAGGTTTGCGTCAGACAACTGCAAGTATCGTCGCAGCCGCGGAAGAAGAAGATGCAGATGCCATCGGTCTTTCAATGCACAACGCTGGCCACTTAACACTTGGACCTAAAATGGCGGAGGCGATAACAGCGGCTGGACTAGATATCCCTTTAATTATTGGCGGAATCGTACCGGACGAAGATGTTGAGGAATTAATGAATACCGGCATTGCTGCTGTTTTAGGGCCGGGCGCTTCGGCGGAAGAAGTAGTCGCTACAGTCCAAGACGCAATTTCTGCACGTGATAAAGCGTGACTTCATCAAGCGATGCAGCAACCGCTCTCTTCAAGAGTGCAGTCAAAGGCGAACGACGTAGCCTAGGAAAACTCTTAACAGCTATCGAACGTGGCGGGGATCAAGCTGAAATTATCGCAGGCCTAGCACATCAAGTATCAGGGAATACTCATGTAGTGGGAATTACAGGAGCCCCAGGTTCAGGAAAATCAACTCTGACAGGAAGACTCTTGAAACTGTTCTCAGAAGCTGGCGATAAATTAGCTGTCCTAGCTGTTGACCCTTCTTCTCCACTCACTGGAGGAGCTATCCTTGGAGATCGGATACGAATGGATGATCTTGCAGGCGAGGAATCCTTCATTCGCTCGATGGCGACACGAGGCCACTCCGGAGGACTTGCATTAGCTGTTCCAGCAGCTATTCAGCTCTTTGACGCCGTTGGATATGAACCAGTAATCATCGAAACTGTGGGAGTTGGTCAGGTAGAAGTTGATGTCGCGGGTGCAGCAGATACTACGGTCGTTGTAGTTACGCCTGGAATGGGAGACGCTGTACAGGCAAATAAGGCAGGCCTCCTTGAAGTTGCGGATATTTTTGTCGTGAATAAATCCGATCGGCCAGGGGCTAGCGACGCAAGGCGAGACTTGGAGTTGATGCTGGACTTAGGACATGTTTCAGGGCTTGAACAAATGACTGGCTACAGGCCTCCGATCATTATGGCAAATTCACTTGAAGGCACAGGCGCTGATGAAGTTCTTGATGCCATTAAATCACATGCAGAATATCTTCGTAATTCTGGGAAAATACATATTCGCCAAAAGGATCGACTGGTAATGGAAATCCAAAACAGAATTGAATTATTGATTGGGTCTACAGCGAGCCACATCCTTGAATCTGATTTAGGAGCTAACTCCATTACGAAAGTTCTAGATAGAAAAATCTCACCAGCTGAAGCAGCAAAATCTATTGTTGGTTCCATTATCGCTAGCGAATAAAAATCAGTAATTAACAGGCACCACTCGCCCACCTGATCGAACTACGACATCCACATTCTCGCCTTGAGGAAACTCCAAACGTACCTTTTTGTGATTGAGACCCCATACCAAATAGTCTGAGCCACGTATCTGTCCAACCCAGTCAACATTTTCCTGTGGTTTAGGTTGTTCTACGGTCAAGGAAAGAAATCCCAGAAAATGGCCCTGATCATATACCTTCACCTGATGAACGGAACCGAAACCATATTGAATATGCATATACGTAGCTTACGTTTAAAACTGTTGATCGTTTCGCAGTCCTTAGTTAACTACTAGAAATCGTCAGGGCTGAAATAATTATTTAAAACAAGTTGGGTATATCGAGGTCTGCATAGCATCATATAAGAAGAATAGAATCTAGAAGAAAGACAGCGATGAGCGAATATTCTCCCCCTCTTGACGATATGAAATTTGCACTCAAGGAAGTTGTTGATGTTGAATCTTTATCTGAATTGCCGGCATTCAATGAAGTGGGGTTAGAAGCACTTGATTCGCTTCTCGACGAAGCAAGTCGCTTTTTCAATGAAGTAATTTCACCTACAAACCGTACGGGAGATCTAGAAGGGAGCGTACTTAAGAATGACGGTAGTGTCTCCACACCTACAGGATTTCGTGAAGCATACGCTCAATATGTTGATGCCGGATGGGGTGCGATAAGTTTTGATCCTGAGTATGGGGGTGGTGGTTTTCCTTGGCTGGTAGGTATAGCAATCACCGAAATGCTTACAGCTGCGAACATGGCCTTATCTCTCAACCCAATGCTCACTCAAGGTTCAATCCATGCGCTTTCAGCACATGGAAGCCAAGAGCAAAAGCTTGCATGGTTACCTAAATTAATTACTGGCGAGTGGGCAGGGACGATGAACTTAACCGAACCCCAAGCAGGATCCGACGTTGGGGCTCTTACTACCAAAGCAGAAGTTCAAGATGATGGGACCTACAAGATTACCGGACAGAAAATATACATCACGTGGGGCGAGCACGATTTAACAGAAAACATAATCCACTTAGTTCTCGCCAGAACACCAGATGCCCCTCCAGGTACGAAAGGAATTAGCCTCTTCATTGTTCCAAAATTCGTTGTCAACGATGATGGAAGCATTGGCCAAGAGAACGATATCAAATGCCTATCCATTGAACATAAACTGGGAATTCACGCATCACCAACCTGTGTCCTCCAATTTGGAGATAATGGTGGAGCAACTGGATATATCGTTGGCGAAGAAAATTCCGGAATGCGGTATATGTTCACCATGATGAATCAGGCAAGGTTAGCAGTTGGATTAGAAGGACTTGCTGTGGCAGATCGCGCTTATCAACAAGCCCTTGATTACGCGTTAGAAAGAATGCAAGGCAGAAGAGCGGACACTCCAAAAGGGGAATCAGTTCCCATAATTGATCATCCAGATGTCCGGCGGATGTTGATGACGATGAAAGCATATATTGAAGCAATGAGATGCATGATATATCTAAACGCCAAATCTATTGATATAGCTCACCATCATCCCGATCAAGATGAGCGAACACGTGGTAGCGAATTAACTGATCTTCTAACTCCGTTATCAAAGAGTTGGTGTACTGACCTTGGAAACGAACTCACTAGCCTAGGTATTCAAATCCATGGGGGTATGGGTTTCGTTGAAGAAACCGGAGCAGCTCAACACTACAGAGATATTCGTATTGCTGGTATTTACGAAGGAACTAATGGGATACAGGCCATTGACCTAGTGGGCCGGAAACTATCAATGAGGAAAGGCGACGTGGTCCGTGAACTCCTTCTAGAAATCAATGAAACTGCATCAGAGCTTCACTCAGCGGACCTAGAGGGAATCGGAAGACCTCTTGAAGATGCTGTTCAGGATATGCAAGCAGCAACAGAGTGGCTTATTGAGAATGGTGGCGCAAGTACCGACGATGGACTGGCTGGTGCTACTCCATATCTACGAATGTTCGGAACTACAGTCGGCGGTTGGCTGCTAGCAAAATCTGCTTTGCAGGCAAAAAAACAAATTGACGAAGGCAACGATTCAGCGTTCCTCCACGCAAAAATAGAAACAGCTACATTCTTTGCTGAGCAATTACTTCCTCAGGTTTCAGGATTACTTCCTGCTGCTGTGAGTGGCGCCCATTCACTGTATGCAATAAAGCCTGAAAGGCTTCGAGGCTGACATGAAAGACGATTCTGAAATAACTATTCTCACTAATTCTGTGACATCAATTGCTGGGCATTGGGATGAGGGAGATCCATTCGTAGATCCAGCAGAAATCAAAGCTGTTTTGGGGTGGGAGATAAAGCCAGAGGGTTTATGCAAAGATGATATTTGCATCCCTGTTAATCATGAGCAGAGTATCAACCATCAGGAGCGCTATAACCTCCGCACAGTAGCGCATTTAACTGGACACCCGACTCTTATTTCTCAAGAGTTGAAAACCATAACTATCGGTCAACCCGCTAGCCTTCGGTCCTCCGCTCTAAGAGATAAGAGAGCGCCGGATTTTATACTTCCAGATATTGAAGGAGTCGATCGAGCTTTCTCCGACTGGGCAGGGAAAAAAAGGCTCCTTGTTGCATTCTCTAGTTGGTGAGGTTGCGCATTTGACTTGCCAGGTTGGCAAGAACTGCATGAAGAATTACAAGAAGAGGGATTCACTGTAATAGCTGTTGCTATTGACGAGAACTTAGATTCAATTATTGAATTAGCAAACGGAGTAACTTACCCAGTCCTAATGGATAAAGATCATCTACTCACTGAGCTATTCGCGATAAGTAACGTCCCCTCGGTTATATGGATTGATGAGGATGGAAAGATCTCCCGACCTGCAGCAAGCGAGTTTGGCACTGACACTTTCAGTGAAATAACTGGAATTAGTCGCGAAGGGCATATGCAGCAAGTTCGCGAATGGGTTAGAGATGAAACTTTGCCGGAAGATGCAAGTTTCATTGTTGATGATCTATCCGATGAAGAAATTCAAGCCAGACTCCATTTCAGATTGGCAGCGCACTTGCGAAGAAACAACATGATTGCTGAATCCGAGAAGCATTTTGATTACGCCATTGAGTTGGCTCCATTGGACTTTACAATAGCTCGCGCGAGTATGCCTTTACGTGGCGGTGACCCATTCGGTGAGGAATTTTTTGAGCTGTACCAAAAGTACCAAGATGCCGGCTCCCCATTTCATGGAATACCGCGAAAGAACCAGACAAGTTAAATAGCAGTCAGCTATGCATACCTTCAGCTGAAATTACCCGTTGACTGACTTCAACAAGTTGCTCCTCCTTTACCTCAAATGAAGCGACTTTTTCCGCTTTATGAAGGCCTGACTGCATTTTTCCGGTAACTATATCAATAGCAGTACCCTCAATTACAGGTATCAAAGCAATTGCTCTAAAGCCCTTATCATTTCCAGGAGAAGGTCTTTTCGTTTCTGTAATAAGTTGTTTCGACTGCCAGACCCATTCTTGATCTACGCTGACAAAACGACACCGATGATTTCCTGCGCTTTTTGAAACTAACGCTCCAGGGCAAACAAGAAATTTTCCTTCTATCCATGGGTTAACTCCTAAGCCCGAACGGTCAAAAGCAATTTCAAAGGCTTGCTGAATTATGGACTCGTGATCACCGGACCGTATCGCTCTTTGCAGGAGTTCTTGTTGCATTTCTCCATGAAGTGTTTGTAATTCAATATCAGAAAGTCCCTCTATAAAGAAAGACCACATAGCACTTTCATTCATGGCATTATCTCGGCCGCTATCGTTTGATTCGCTATCCATTTCTATATTCTGCCATTAGCCTGTGCCATTTAATGACTTATAGTTGTATTGATAGAGCTATTTTGTACACAAGAAGCGAGAAAGGCATCAGATGGGACTTTGGCATCAGGATTGGGAAGAATACGGAAATTCACTCCAACTCGCTCTTGGAGGTGCTGGAGCCACAGATTCAAGTTCCGAAGAGACAGCAGAATTAACAGCAATTGAATATGTGCAACTAATGAGGGATACTCTCGCTGCCACGACTTTTGAGCTTGACGATGAAGCACTTGATACAACTATTGAAGGAGTTCCCTGTAGGGTCTTAAAGCCACAAGGCGAGATCAAAGGTGTATATCTACATTTTCACGGTGGGGGTATGGTGGCTGGAGCGGCCTTTATGGGAGATGTCGAAAATAGGCATATAGCCAATACATTTAACCTTGCAGTGATTTCAGTTGATTACCGGTTAGCACCTGAGCACCCATTTCCTGCAGCATTAGACGATAGTTATTCTGTTTCAAAATGGGTAATTACTAATGCTTTGGAAGAGTTTGGGACTCGTTCAATTATTATCGGGGGAGAATCTGCAGGAGCTTACCTAGCTTTGATGACATTAATAGAAGCAAGAGATTCTTTTGAGGTGAATGAGGTGCAAGAGTTTATTGGAGCAAATCTCACATTTGGGATTTTTGACTGGAGTGGAACTCCATCGCAGCTCGGAAGTCGCCCTTTCTCAGATGACTTTGACGTGCTTTCTCCGCAGATTATTAATTTCCTATCTTCCCAATACCTTCCAGACAAAAGCATTCAAGACCGAAGGAGTCCACAAATTTCTCCCATGTACGCAAATCTCTCTGGGTTACCAGATGCATTGTTCTGTGTTGGGACAGCTGATCATCTTCTTGATGACACTCTTTTCATGGCGAATAGATGGAGAGCGGCAGGCAATGACTGTGAGCTTATTGTCTTCCCCAGAGCTCCCCACGCTTTCACTATGTTCCCTTCGCAGTTCGTGGAGTTATTCTCTACGCAGCGTGATAGCTGGTTTAAGAGAATTCTCGGCGAATAAGCTAGCTCGGAGGAGGTCGAACTTCCGAGAAGCTTTTTACATTACTTAAGGCAGGGAAGAACTTCCACCAAATAACCACTGCCGCTAGCGTTCCAAAGCCCCCGAATAAGATAGCTCCAACCAATCCGAATGCAGCGGCTGTTAGCCCGGATTCAACAGCTCCTAGTTCATTGGATGCCCCGATAAAGACACCTTCAACTGCGAGTACTCGACCTCTCATCTCTTCTGGAGTTGCTAATGGGACAAGGCTGGCACGTATATAGACTGAAATCGCATCAGCTCCGGATAGAACCATAAGTGCTAGAAATGCGATAACGAAATTCGTGGCTAACCCAAGAACTATGGTACCTAGACCAAAAATTGCTACTGCTGACATCAAAGATCTACCGATATGCCTTTTCAAAGGCCTGATTGACAAGGTCACAGCTACCAGCGTTGCTCCGATACCGACAGCGGCTCTGAGCCAACCGAGGCCAACCGCACCAACACCCAAACGATTTTCTGCTATCGCAGGGAGTAAAGCTACAGCTCCACCCAGAAGCACAGCAACTAAATCAAGGGAAATTGCTCCAAACAAAACAGGGCTCTTCCTAATGAACCTTAAACCTTCTTTTGCGTCTCTAAAAGCTTGCCTACCACCAGTGGTTCCCAGTCGCCGAATTGTAGATGGGCCAACTGCTAGCAAAAGCAGATTCGCAACGCAGTAAGAAATAACAGCTGCTAAGTATGGAAATGAAGGCCCAATTACAAATATGAAGCCAAAAAGTGCAGGACCTACAATAATCCCAGCTTGGAAAGCCACTGACTTTAAAGCAACTACTCGCTCCACGACATCATCTGGGGCCCAATCAATAGGTAATGCGCGACTGGCAGGCATAGCAAAAGCTCTCCCAACACCAAAAAGTGCAATGAAAGCAAAAATAGGAAAAACGCCATCAGGGTCAGAGGCGACATAGAGAAAAAGCAGAAAAGAAGTTATTGCTTGCGCAATTAACGCAAGACTAAAGACCTTCCTCCTGTCGAAACGATCCGCAACAGGACCAGTGAACGGAGAAAGCAACGCAACGGGCAAGAATTCAGCGAGTCCTAGCAAACCAAGGTTTAATTCGCTCCCTGTCATATCGTAAACCTGTTTACCGACGATTGTGATCTGGCCTACCGTAGCAAGAGCTGAAAAGAACGAGGCCGTCAAAAGAATCCGAACCTTCACCGGCACTTGACCTACCGGCTCTTCTCCTTGTTTATCATTCATCTTCGAATTTCTTAATCTGTAATATTTTCAGATTCACGCATAGCAGCAGCAAAGATTCCTTTGCTCATGAGACTGCTCTCCTGAGATCTTCTTATCCGATATATTTCCGCACGTATACCATGAATCTCTTTACTATCAGGCTCCGCTAATGCCGCAAACTCAATAAGATGACAGGATAACCTCAGATCACCATCCTCAGCTAGAAATTTTGCCCTATCCGCAAGTTGTTTAGCACCACCAGCCAAAACAGATAATTCCTTTGCTAGGTCTACTCTTGGAGAGGGTTTCAACGATGCTGGATCAGCATCCCACCACCCCCCGTACATACGCCATATGTTTCGAACAACGAATTCAGGTTCATCGTAAAGTGGCTGTAGCCAAGGAAGACCAAGCATCTCTTGGTCAACTTTAACCATATGCACAATATCATTTAATTGATATCCGTCATTCATGAGTTCCAAAGTCTCAGCAACCAAGGTTTCGAGAACATGCGCAAGGTCGCCTAGAACTCTGTTGATTCTTTCCGTTCCTTTGATTGGTAATCCATGTGCTGGAACGAGTAGCTCTGCTTCAAAAGTCATCATTTCCCGTAATGCATTTGCCCATTCGAGAGGGTACCGCTGCACCTTCTGCGGATTCCCTGCATTGGGAAAAACCCAGAGTACTAAATCACCAGTTACTAAAGTTTTAGTTTTTGGCACCCATGCCCAAGTATGGTCATCAGTCTCGCCCTTGCCATGATTAAATTCAATATCGAGACCACCAACTGATAGCTTCATTTCGTCTTGGTACACAACATCCGGCCATGCCATGTCTTCAGGCACAAACGAGGCGGAGCGTGTCGTTAGCCCCATCCCATGACGTGGAGAAACTCCACCAAACTGCCGTTGATTTATTATGGTATTCCAACCGTCTGTTCGTTGATATCTTTCCAAACGTTTAGGAACATTCTCATGCCCGAAAACAGTAGGGTTTTCAAAATTCCGACTTTCAGCGTCAGCGATCAGAGCCCCTGACCCTCCGACATGATCTAAGTGCCCATGTGTATACACCAGAGAATGGACCCTATCTGTATCCCACTTTCGCAATGAATCAACAACTGCGACTCCGCTTTGCTTGCCACTTGCATCAAATAGGACAAGCCCCTCTTCAGTTCTAAAAGCGACCATATGGCTGAACGATTCAACAATCGCTATATCATCTGCAAGCTCGCTGAGTTTATTAGTAACTCTATTAGTCGGCTCGACCGTGGCACATTCATCAATTACTTTTGACGACAGCTCTAGTGGGTTATCCGTAACGACCTTATTTAAGTCACGAGGTTTAGGATGCAATCCCACTGAACCTACTTCCTAGTGAAGGTCGCTTTACCTGGGCCATGATCAAGGAAGCTTTGGACTCCGATCAATCTATCTTCAGTCTCAAAACAATCCCCAAAAGCCTCAGCTTCAAGCTTCAGGGCCTCATCAAGTGGTAAAGCAAGCCCATCCATCATCGCCCTTTTAATGAATTGGAGAGACTTGGGACCTCTCGCATATGATTTAGCCGCTTCTAAAGCTTGAGGATAGCAATCATCATCAGCGAATACAGCAGATACCAAACCTATTTGCAGTGCCTCGTCAGCCTTAACCTGGCGTCCGGAGTAGTTGATTTCTTTCGCTTTAGTAATACCTATCAGACGCGTTAATCTTTGAGTTCCCCCAGCCCCTGGCAAAATACCGAGCAGTACTTCAGGTTGCCCAAACACAGCACTTTCACCAGCAAATCGAAAATCAGTTGCCATCGCTAATTCACACCCTCCGCCCAATGCGTATCCGTTTACAGCACTGATCGTTATTTGAGGAAGATTTTCCAATGCTAGAAGTGCGCCATGTAACAATAGAGAGAATTCATGAGCTTCTTGTTTATTTTGCAATGTTGGAAACTCTTTTATATCTGCTCCCGCAGCAAATATTTTCGGACCACCCCAAACGACAACAGCACCAATATCTTGATTACTTGACAATTCCTCAGCTATTTCCTGTAACTCAGAAGCTAACTGCATGCTAATTGCGTTCATTGGTGGTCGCTCAATACGTATCGTTGCTACCCCTGATTCAATATCATTTTCTAGGTTAACAAATTCTCCCATTATGACTCCTCTGTACTTTTGTGGGCACTGAGAGCATAGCCCAATAGGGCTTTAGGAACATCATCTCAAAAGTGAAAGCTATCTTTCATTTCCACGGGAAGGTTTGTAGTTATTGAATCAACGCCATTTGCAAACAGTGCGCTAAATAAATCAGCATCATCAACCGTATAAACCCAGACTTCAAGACCTAAATTATGTATCTCTCTTATTATTTGTTTCGAAACATATCGATAATGCATATTGATGGCGATAACTGATGACTCTCGACTCAGTGATCTAAATCGGTACCTCATATAGAGAGGAGCAATAAACTTTAGTGCCACAAAAAGTTGATCAACCTTTGATAAATTCACCAGCACATTTAAGTCCGAGTTACTAACAACGGTCCGCCTTGCATCCGAAGGTTTCAAACCAGATAACACGATGCGATTTTGCAAATCAAGGTTATAAATTACTTGAGTTAGATCATCTTCAATTCGGCCTTCTTTGAGATCCAGGTTCCATTTAGTTTTCGTTCCGTAATTCTGTAATAGCTCTTCAACTAACGAGACCTTTGTGTCAGTGATTTCGCCATCTTGCCCTCTAACAAAATAGTTCAATAACTCTTCAAGAGAAGTTTGGTTTACTTTCCCAGATCCAGAGGTGCTAGTTCCAAGACTTGGACCATGCAACGCCACCGAATACCCATCAGAAGTCACTGACACATCAATTTCGACCATTGTGCACTGATTCTCAATAGCAGACTTAATAGCAGCACTTGAATTTTCAGGGCAACCAGACGAATTACCTTTATGAGCAATTATCTGATACTCATTCGTAACCCAATCTCCCATTGCTATAGGCTACCGAAAGTCTCATATCAGTGACCACAAAACAATAAGTTCAATGATCAGGTTAATGATTCTCAAGATTAGATTAAATAACTGAAAGCTATGTGATCCTCTTCTAGTCTAGGAACGGAG
>CAJWRY010000005.1 GCA_913046155.1 uncultured Candidatus Nemicrothrix sp.
ATAAATTTCATGATTTCCTCCGCTGGAATTACCCAGATCAGGTTCAAGGGTCTGCATTCGCATTCTCAGCCTGTTACCAAGCTCCCCTATTATTTTTTCAATTATACAGCATAAGGATATCTCGTGTCAGGAGTGTGTCAGATGTCATCTAAACGGATACCATTCGTTCCATGCCAAATCGTTTGGATATAGAAATAACTAGCCAGACAACTGACTCTTCCTACACTTGGCGTTCCGCTGGCGCTAAGGAACCTAAAGGAACGATAAAGGCCTCACTTCTTCCATCAGGTGTGGCTATCGGCGATGTTCTTAAGGTAGAAGCAGACTTCATGATCGACGGGATTGAGATAACAGCTGTTCTACCCCAAAAGACCAAAAAAGACGGGCCGGAACTTTTAGAATTATTTGGTACAGGAAAAGAAACTGCTGGTGTAACAACCTCCTTAGTTAAAAAGGGCGGTAAACGAAAACGCCGGAACAATGAGAGGGGTAGCTCAAGAAATAAGCATACTAAAGATAGAAAACAGCAGGAAAGCTCGAAATCCAGGCCCGAAAGAAAAAGTCGCAAGCCTTATCGGAGCCCCAGGGGTAAGCGACTTAAGCCTTCCAAAGAGTATCGTAATCAATTCATTGAATCTCTACCTGAATTGCATAAGCCCTTAGCCAAAGAGCTATCTGGCAGCACTATTCCAAATTTACGGAAAACTATTGAAAAGATGGAATTGCCCGAAGGTTTTCCTGAAGCTTTACTTGACTATGCCGAAAATTTAAATCAGCAACTGAAGATGGCTGAGTGGATGGACAAAGCCACAGCAATTGAAAAAAATATTGAAAGCATTGACCTTCAAGACTTCCGGTCAGTTGTTGCCTCATCAGGTCGATGGGCTAAGTCAACAGAATCGATAGCAGTTAAAGAGAGACTTGAATTAAAGCTCAATGAACGGATTGATAAAGATCACAAGAAATGGATTAACTCTATTGAGGAAGCGCTCAAAGAGGACAAGACAGTTCGAGCTCTCAACCTAAGCTCTCGCTCCCCTAAAGCCGGTGCGCAGCTTCCAGAAGCTATAACAAATGGCCTTGTAGAGCAGGCCAGTAAATCTTTAAACTCGGAAACGACCGCTTATCGATGGTCAATCGTTGCAGAAGCTGTCGCATTTTCACCAGTTCGCCAGAAGGTTATTCCAGAGGGATTACCGACCGAGATCTCTGAAGAGCTTAACAAGAGCATCAAAAAACACGGAGAACGAATACCTCAGATTTCAAAGCTTTTTCGCTAACTTAATCAAGTTTTTTTGAAACTTCAATCAACCTAGCTGTTACTTTAAATCTCTCATAAAAATTCTTCATGTGTCTATCACCGGGAAAAGTCCTACCTAATAATTGGCTAGCTCCGTTAGCATTCGCCCAGTCAATAGAAGCATTCATTAAATGTTCCCCTACCCCAACTTCACGTACATCAACATGGACAAAGACTTCGTCTACACGCGCAGCAAGGTCACTATCTAGGGGAAAAAGGTGGATAAGCATGAATCCGACCGGAACTTCGTCAAATTCACCGATCAGAATAGTTTTGTCTTTGGACTCTAGGTAATCACGGAAGATCTGGGAAGGGGGACCCTCTAAAGCCTCGAGTGCAAGCCAGATGTCCGCAGCTTTATATGTAGAAGCTTCATTCCGAGATGCTAAAAAAAGTTTTTCAAAGTCTCCATAGTCCTCTTTGACTGCAAACCGAGCTGACTCAAATCCAGACATATATAGATTCCTTCTCCTGCATTACATTTCTGCGCCGCAGTTTGGGCAAGCTCCTTCTTCATCTATTGCCTTTTGAGAAACTAAGGTGAAACAACTCTGGCATAAGACTTCATCTTCTTTAGCTGACAGAGGTTCATCAGAATCTACTTTTTCGCTTGAATTAGTTTGGGACTCGTTACTCTCGTCGTCATCTTCGTCGTCATCTGCTGCGATTCTCTCTTGGAGAATAGCCGATAGATCGGCCTCTACTTCGTCATCGTCGTCCTCTTCTGACTCCGCAACTTCTTCTAGAGAAGCATCTTCTTCAAATTCTTCGTCGTCATCATCATCAAACATCTCACCGTCTTCAACGTCCTCAATGGCATCGTCTTCCGGGTCAACACCCTCAAGATCAGCTTCAGCGTCTTCGTATTCTTCTTCAAGTTCGGATTTTTCCTCAGCCACCTTACTTCCTTATAACTAGGCTATTTAACGAGGACTATAGAGCCTTTATCGCCAATAAGGGTGTTAATTCCAAGTTTTATTTTGTTGACTGTCGTTTTTCTTGAGCTCTCCGCTCACTTTGGAGTCTCTCAAGGTCAGTTTCATCTGTGTGGTCAACGAATTTCATCATTTCGGAAATTACGGTGTGCCCAGCTTCTTTAGCAATTAGCCTATGCATTTCTTGTCCCACTTCACGATACGAGGGGTGCCCCTGGGGTGTTGTTCTGAGCTCAATTAAATGCATGGCCGACCTAGCGTTTATGTTCATATTGAATCGAATTTTATATGCCAAATTTATGGCATACGAGGCTTGATCGGGGAAATCATCAACCAGCAAGTCATATAGCGCTGCAGAACGCTCCATAGCCTCCTCGTAAACTGCCCCCATACCTGCTGCGTTCACGAGTGGTGAAGAGATGTAGCCATGATGAGGGCTGAGGTTTTGCCAGTCCATTGATAACATTCGATGCCGTTGGAGATCCCTAAAAGCACCATAATCCACTAGGACGTCGAATCTATAAAATGGGCGCTCAAGGGCACGACCTGGTTTATGTCGTCTGTTACGTCTGTCGCCCACATATGCTCTGGCAACTGCCATTCGGTCTTCGTGGTTCATTCCAGCTACTCGTCTTTCAAGTTGCTCCTCTGACATTGTTGAATGCGGGTACATCATGGAAGCGATCATCTTCACTTCGCCTTCTGGATCAAAATCTACAAGTCTGACGGTCGGCGAAGGGTCAACAATTGACCCTTCAGGAAATAATGCTGCCACTACGTCCGCAGTGTCTTCACGTGTCTCCTGCAAATATTCGCTCCAAACTACTCCCCTATCTTCTCTGTCTACTCTTTCAAGAAAAGATGGAATGACTTTCCTCAACTCACGGAGCATAAGGTCTGCATAGTATCTTGACTCAGGTAAAGGATGAGATCTCATTCGAAGGAGCAGCGCTTCATAAGCTTGACCTGTTCCATAAATTCCCACGTTGGATAGAGAGGCCGCAGGCAAAAGTCCTCGAAGAGCATCAAAAGCTTTTGCCTTTACTGCTTGCCGATAGACAAAGTCACCGTCATCTGGATGTTTAGGAAACTGATCGCGAACGAAATCCTGCATTTGAGGAACGAGATGGGCATAGGTGTCAAATATGCGATCCATATCGCCTATATATCTGGCACCAAAGCTGGAATCCATGATTTCAGGATCTCGGTAATACCTATATCTGCCACCGAAACGCGAATCATAAGAAATGTAGCGGGTAGATTGCTCGAGGTAGCTCATCAATCTTCCCCATTCAAGAACTTTTGTTAGAAGATTTGAAGCTTGTTCACATGCTAGGTGGACACCACCTAATTGAGCAACGGAGTCGTCTCCATACTCAAAAAATATCCTGTGATAAAGTTTCTCAGCATGCTCGAGGCCAATAGTAGCATCAATAGATGCATCTCCAGAGATATCTAAGTCCCCAAGAAATTCGTCCAGAAAAAGACGTCGTAAGCTTTTTGCTGAACGACTGTATCGAGCAAATAGAGCTCCTTTAACGACTTCTGGTAGATTTACAAGCGCAAATACTGGCTGGTCTAGATTCGTGAAGTATCTCCGAAGAACATCGGATTCTTCTGTTGTCCAATCTTCAGCAATGTAAACACTCACGACATCTGAGATTAGGCTTTTTCTAGATCCAATATGTGGAGGGGGACAAAATTATTTTAAAGCAACACCACCGCGATTGCGTGAGGGATGATTGAGATAGATATTTCTTTACTATAGGCAATTTTTTTCCCGTCAATAACAACTTTTCTTTTCCCCCTTTCTTTGATCATGTAGGTTCGTTTCTTTGACGTTTTAATCTGCGGATGCGGGAGGTGGTCTCCACTCTTGGCACGTTTGTATGCCTTCTTTGATTGACGGAACGAGAGGGAGAATTCGACAATGTCTAGGAGTCCATCTGATGGATGACTCTTAGGTGAGATGCGCCTGTGGCCGATGATTGGTGAATTGACTACCCATATCGTGTACCAAGGTTTTAGTGGCTTTGATATTTTGCAATAACTGGCAAATAGATAATTTGATTTGCCAATCACAAGCTGCCCGAGGTCTAGTTTTAATCCGACAGTGCCCTCGTTACCTGCTCTCTCACCCACTCCTCTACCGCCAAGGGATTCGTATAGGTCACCTCCCTGAAGTCCAATTAAATTTTCACCGCTCTCATAGAGTTCAATTATTTCCCTTTCATTCGAAGCAACTTTTAACGAAGCAGATACTTTGGTTTGAAATTGCCAGCTCCCAAGGTAGTCAGCTTTGTTGTTATATTCAGGCATGAGATTTAGCTTTGGTGAGATTTCTCTTTCGTAACCAGCCGTAAAGGATTGAGAATTCATATAGCGCATACATTGGTATAGCCAAAGCGAGGAGCGAGATTGGATCACCACTTGGAGTTATAATTGCGACGACTATAACAATTATGACAACTGCATAGCGCCACTGTCGTCTTAGTGTCTCATATTGAAGCAGAGTTAAACGTTGCAATGTTATTAGAACGACAGGAAGTTGAAATCCAATACCAAAAGCCAGCATCATTTTTATGATAAACGTGATGTAGGCCTTGGCTCTAAATTCTGTAACGAGGTCAGTGCCGCCAATTGTAACTAGAAAATCTAGTGCTCTGGGAAGAGTAGCAAAAGCGAGATAGCACCCAAACGCGAATAGTGAGGCACCGAAACCAACCATTATTATGCCGTGGCGCTTTTCATTACGATGCAAACCTGGGCTAATGAATTTCCAAAATTGCCATAATATAATCGGAAAGGCAAGAATGATACCTGAATATGCAGCGACCATAAAGCGAGTGTTTAAACCCTCTAAAGGTTCATCAACGCGAAGCGTACAATCTTTATCTAGAGTGTCGCAATAGGGTTGCAAAATAAAATCTAATATCAGCGGATAAAGAATCCAACCGGCTACTCCGGCGAATGCAGTGGCTACAAGAGCACGAATTATTCTTGTCCGCAGCTCACCTAGATGTTCAAGGACCCTCATTCGTCCCTCAGGATTATTTTTCTTCGTCAACATCGGATTCTCCACTTGCTGGCTTTGAAAGTGAATCTATGCTCGAAGTGTTGTCAACCTCGTTTGACTCCCTTCGTATGAGCTCTTTACCTCTTTCACGAGCCGCTTCTTCAATTGGATCGTCAAAGGAATTTCGGATTTCGTCTTGGAAACTTTGATTGAAACGTCGAATTGTTGCCGACAGCCTGCCTAAAGCGTTGGCAACTTCGGGAAGTTTAGAAGGGCCAATAAAAATTACAATCACCAGAATGATGATCAGAAGCTCGCCGCCACCTATGTTGAACACATTTAAAGAGTACCCAAATGTACCTATTTCAACACAATCTTACAAAAGTTTAAGGCTACCCAATGGCCAAATCCTGATGAAAGCTCGTCCAACAATATCATCTGTATTCACTGGACCAAAATATCTTGAGTCTCGAGAGCCAGACCTGTTATCCCCCATAACGAAAATAAAATTTTCCGGAACAAGGCACGTGTTTGCTACGGATTCCGGACAAAGGTCTTCAAATACAAAACCTTGGGTAACAACTCCTTCAGCTAAATAGGGTTCAACTAGCAATTTGCGGTCCTTTGCTCCTCTTTCAGTTATAAATATCTCCCCGTCAGATATTTCAAGTATCTCTCCTTCAGTTGCAATTACTCGCTTTATTAAGTCTGTTTCATTGCCTGTTTCAAGATCAGTTCGTTTAAATACGACAAGGTCTCCCCTACTGACTTCTCCGAATTCGTAGCTCAATTTATTAACGAGTACCCTATCTCCCACCTGTAGCGCTGGTGTCATGGACGATGAGGGTATGTAGTATGCCTGCATTAAAAATGTTTTTATTAAGAAAGCAACTAACAAAGCTCCAACAATTACTGCTAGCCACTCAATTGTCTTCTTAATAGATTTTTTTGACTTCTCTTGGTCACTTTCTTCAGGTATCTCAGGAATATTAATAGTTCCCTCTTCATCTGGGTAGGGGTACTGCTCATAGGTTTCTATAGGTTTTACTACAAGATCTTCTTCACTATTTTCTTCTTGGTCAGTTATCTTCCCCGTAGGCTCTTCGTTAGACCCATAGGAACTAATCAGCGCACGACTGACGACATCGTCTATCCAGTCCGACCCACTAGTTTCAGAATTTTGCTCGTCTTTAGTCATCCAAACCGTATCTACTAAGAATTCGTTTCGCTAAGCTGTACCCTGCATCGCTATCTACACCAGAGGCCGCTTTAATGACACTAGCCCCTGGGTCTAATTGCAATAAAAGTCGCCCCAACCATATGTTCGAAGACACAGGGAGAGTAACTTCAAGCATATTATTTTCTTTTTCAATTACAGAGTGAGTTGGATATTTTGAGACAATCCAACTGTCAGATTTTTTGACCAATAGAGTTGCCCGTCCTTCCACAGAGAACTGAAAGTCAAGATCAATGGGGTTCTGAGTCGGCTCAACTTCTAGTCCCTCTAAAAACTCTATATCTATGTCCTCGTTAGAAATTTCAGCATGAATGATCCTATCCATTCGAAAAGTCCTCAAGTCACTCGCCGTTTCACAATACGCCCTTAGATAGAGATACCTGTCGTTTATCCCCAAACCTAATGGCTGAATGGTTCTATTGCTTGAGTAGTCTTCGTTGAATGAGTAATAGGTGATGGTCATCTTTTTGCTATTTAACAATGACTCATTGGTTATTGAGTATATTTCGCTACCCCTGACACCAGGGTCTATGACAACTTGCTCTTGATTCGCTCCTATGCAGTTTGCCACTTTGTCCAGAGCACTAACTAACGATGAATGTGCTGAATCCTCATCAATTAATTGCAGGAGCATCTTCCCTTTAGCTAGTAAAGAGAAAGCTTCTGCATAGGTTAGATTTAATGGTCGTGCAAGATAGTTTGCTTGACTAATCCAAACTTCGTCATCTTGAAGATTAATTTCAATTAGATTGTCTGGTGTATGCGGGTGAGGGCCAACAAAGAACAAAACCTTTGTTAGGTCATTTAGCATTGTTTCACGGGGGTACTGAAAGCGATCTACCAATTCATCAATCGTCGCTCCATTATTCTCTATCAGCCATGGGACCATTGAGACTAAACGTTCAAGCCTTTCGGTAGCTTTAAGCATTACTACCCTCATGAGTATTCTGAAGATTTTTCAAACGTTCAATTAGTCTCTGTCGAAGAAAATCTGGTTCGAGTATTTCTGCATGATCCAACAAGAGGAGAACTCGATTGATAAAGGAGTCGTAATTCTTTACGACAAATTCAGCGATTCCGTCTCCATCTGCATTTATTGCTACTGGGACGTCAAGATTACTTTCTACCCATTTAAGGTGAGAATTATCAATCAGAACCTTAGCTATAACTTCATCGTCGTCACCGTAGGAGAAGTAAGAGAAATCTGCTCCGGAGAGTGAGTCAGGTAAAATATATTCATCAGAAGTATCTCCTATAGAAAGGTTCGTAATTCGATCAGTCCGAAACGATTTCACTGAATCTGTTCCGGTCTCTCTTCCTGTCAAGTACCAATGCTCACCTTTGAATTGAAGCAAGTAGGGCTCAATAAGCCTCTGCTTTGAAGCATAAGAGAATGAAGTTTTTTTCTTTTCTGAAAGAGCCTGGAAAAGTCTGTCGAATGTTTCAAAGTTCCCAATTGATGCTGAGGCGTTATGATCCGAGCGCTGTTTTGTATATCCCCCTAGCTTACGGAGTGCTTCTTCTTCAGTTAGTTCACCGATAAGGTGAATGCTATTAGATGCATAATTAAGTTGAGATAATTCCGCATCGGTTAGATCAAGATCTGGCAAGTAGTACTTCTTGTTATCAAGAAAGTATGCTTCTGCCGATTTCCCAGAGGACCCTACTGAAATAACATCTAAAGGAACCCCCATATCCTTTAATGCCGCTTTGTCTCTACTAAATTGTTTTCTAAAGGCAACAAGATTATCAGGATACATATGTACTTTGTGTCGCAGTTCCTCAGCAGTTAATGGTGTTGATGCGTTGAGTAATTCTGCAAGAAGTTTTAGGATTCTCTCTAGTTTTTCTGCTGCCATAACATCACGCTAACTCTAAACTGGACTTACTAAAGGCTTTCAATGAGTTTTTCTACTCTTTCGTCGCTAGATGCGAAAGGGTCCTTGCAAAGGACGGTCCTTTGTGCCTGATCATTTAACTTCAAATGAACCCAATCAACTGTGTAGTCGCGATTCTTTTCTTTTGCACGCTTGATAAAGTCCCCTCTAAGTTTTGCTCTTGTAGTTTGAGGCGGATTTGTGACTGCATTAATAATATCTTCATCGCTACACACACGGTCTACGAGACCAGATTGTTGCATTAAATAGAAAAGGCCTCTGGATCTATCCACATCATGGTACTGCAGGTCAAGCAAAGCAATCTTTGGGTCTGATAACTCAAGCGAATATCGGCTTTTGTATCTATCTAACAGATGAAATTTTGCAACCCAATCACATTCTCGATGTAACTCTAGTGGGTCATTTCTTAGTCCGTTCAGGCAATGTTCCCACATCACCAGCGTTTGGCTCTCTTCTTCTGAAAGTTCTCGTCTTTCAGAAAATTTTATAGCCTTTTCCAAAAACTCAGATTGGATATCTAGGGCACTCAGCTCTCTGCCATTTGCTAATCGTACTTTTCTCTTGCAAGTAAAATCTTGACTTATTTCTCGTATCGCTCTTATGGGGTTTTCAAGAGTCAGATCACCCATCACTACTGTTCGCTCCTCAAGCATTCGTAGAATCAGTGAAGCTGATCCAACTTTCAGAAAAGACGCATATTCGCTCATGTTTGAGTCACCGACAATTACGTGAAGTCGTTTATATCTATCTGCATCAGCATGGGGTTCATCACGTGTATTTATTATCGGCCTACTTCTGGTAGTAGCACTTGAGATACCTTCCCATATATGTTCTGCTCTTTGGCTGATGCAATACGTCGCACCTCTTGCTGTTTGCAGTATTTTCCCAGCACCAGAATAAATTTGTCGGCTAACAAAGAACGGGATAAGCACCTGATCGTAATGAGAAATGTCCTCACTTCGGTTGGTGCAATAGTTTTCATGTGAACCATATGAATTTCCTGCTGAGTCAGTGTTATTTTTGAACAGGTATAGACGGCCGTCTATACCTTCTTCTTGTAGTCGCTTTTCAGCATTTTGCAGGAGCTGTTCAAGAATTCTTTCCCCGGCTTTGTCGTGGGTTACAACGTCGTATATCGAGTCACACTCGGGTGTGGCATATTCTGGGTGGGAGCCGACGTCTAGATACAATCGAGAACCATTTTCTAAAAATACATTGCTGCTTCGTCCCCAAGCAACCACCCTTCGGAACATATAACGTGCAACCTCATCTGGGCTCAAGCGTCGTTGGCCGTTAGGGGAAACACAGGTAACCCCATATTCACTTTCTATTCCAAAGATACGACGTTCCATCAAGTCTCCATCTCATACGCTAGATGAAATTTGCAAGATTTGTATAGCGGAGGGCTAATTGATGAGTTCTTGAATTTCTGAGGCCGCTATTCTTCGGAACGCCCTTCTACCATTTTGAATTGAGAGTTCAGCTACTTCCAAGTCATCCGGTTCAATATCACGCTCCCCTGCAGTCAAAGCGTCAATGCAGGCATTTATAGCTTTCTTCAGTGGCATATTACTCTTGTGAAGCGTTTGAAATCTTTCAAAAATAGCGTCACTTTCTCCGCCTAGCACAGCGAATGAACTTTCATCTTTGACGGTGCCGTCGTAGAGAATATGAAACATTTGATTTCGGAGATTCTCACCTTCAAAATCTACTTCTGCAACAAGTATTTCTACTTCCATGGGTTTCATCTCGTGAGTAAAAATATGACCGAGCATCTGAGCGTATTGATTTGCAAGGCTTCTAGCGTCAACGTCATCGCGACTAAATGAGTATCCCTTCAAGTCAGCATGCCGCACCCCAGCGATTCGTAATTGATCAAATTCGTTGTATTTACCTACGCCTGCGAAAGCTATGCGGTCATAAATTTCACTCACCTTGTGCAAAGTATTTGAAGGGTTTTCAGCAACGATTAAGATGCCCCTTTTAAAGGAAACAGCGATAAGGGCTCTGCCTCTAGCGATGCCTTTACGTGCATAATCAGCACGGTCTTCCATCATTTGCTCGGGACTTACATAGAACGGCATATTCATTTATGATCACCATTCCGCGAGATGCGATTTTCGATAATCCGGTTAAATATTAAAGAAACATCGGAATGAGGTACAGGAGAGTAGCCATCTTTCGTTATTAGCGAAATAGTAGGAAAGACATCTCGTATCAGATCCGGACCACCTGTGGCGGCGTCTTCTTCTGATGCTTCAAATATTGCGTTCGCAGCTAATTCTGTTGCATCAGATGATGACAATTCCGTCTTAAAACCTAATTTAATTACTGTTGTTGCATGGAGACTTCCAGAACCTGTGGTGGCAAAGGATTTCTCCTCGTACCTGCCTCCGGTAACGTCGTATTGGAATATTCGGCCAATTTTTTCTCTTGTATCGAATCCAGCAAATAAAGGAATCACTACCATTCCTTGCATAGCGGCTGGAAGATTCTGACGTATCATGGTGCTGAGCTGATTTGCTTTTCCTTCTAGTGAGAGTGATTTTCCCTCCACTTTTTCATAATGTTCCAGTTGTAACTGAAACAGCTTCACCATCTCAATAGCAGGGCCTGCCGCGCCAGAAATAGCAACTCCAGAGAAGGTGTCAGACTGAAACACTTTCTCTAGCGTTCTATGGCTTATGTGGTGGCCACTAGTTGCACGGCGGTCACCTGCAAGAACAACTCCGTCTTTGTATCTGATAGCGACACAAGTTGTTCCATGTGCAAGGTTGTCAACTGGATGTTGCACTTTGAGTGGTTCAACTCCGTATTCTTTTATTAGGGCAACAAAATTAGGACCCGGATCATCTTCGGTTGAGAAGCTAGGTAGTGTCACCCTTTAATAATACCTGCAAGGAGGCACGGCAACTACTGTCCTCCCTTCTGAACATACGATTTGACGAATTCTTCTGCGTTAGTTTCTAACACTGAATCTATCTCATCTAATAGACCATCTAATTCGCTAGCAAGTTCGGAGTTTGCTTGATTCGTGCTTATTGCCTCTTCGTCAATAGAAGTATCGGAATCCTCATTAGGTGCCTGCTCTTTTGAATATTCTTGATCAGCCATATTTGCTCCTGAGATAGACATTAGCGGTTTTCAGGACTTTAGTCATTTATTAGACAACTCTATTTCTGCTATTAATTCGTTAGGAGAAGTTGCTCGCTCTAGTAACGATTGAACTTTCGCTAAGGATCCTTCGCTTGGGTCAAGGATTGGGATTCGCTTGAGGTAATCACCTTCCAATCTGAATACCAGTGAATCCCAGTTAGCTGAAACTATTAACTCAGGCCACTTTTGTAAACATACACCTCGGAAATAAGCTCTAGTCTCTTGCGGTGGGTTATCAATTCCATAATTAACTTCGCTATTAGTAATCAGTTTTTTCAAACCAATAATTTCAGATATTCTCTTTTCTTGCCTTACATCGTGGTACTGCAAGGCAAGTAATCGTACCTTTGGGTCAAATATTGATAAATTATGCCGGTCTGCAAAACTTTCAATCAGGAGTCGCTTTGCAATCCAATCTATTTCTGAGCGCAGACTTTCCGGGTTATTCTCTAAGCCAGTTAATACATGTTCCCAGGTATTAATAATTTCATCGGCAACAACCCCTCCGGCAAATTCCCCTCCCCCCTTTGAGACATATGACGAAGCACTCTTAAGAATCTCCCATTGAACTTCTAAGGCTGTGATAGTTGATCCATCATTTAGGCTGAGTTGCTGTTTTAATGACGGATCATGCGAGACTTCCTTTATGCACCGGACTGGATTGTCAAAGACTATTCTTCTAGTCAGAAAGTTATCTTCAATCATTGCAAGCAATATAGAGGTTGATCCAACCTTCAAAAATGTTGCGGTTTCACTCATATTCGCATCACCACAGATAACGTGCAGGCGTCGATATTTCGTTGCATCTGCGTGTGGTTCATCTCTGGTGTTTATGATGGGGCGCTTTAGAGTCGTTTCTAAGCCGACTTCTTCTTCAAAGAAGTCGGCACGCTGAGTTATTTGATATTTGATTGAATTGGAATCTACTCCAGTAGCCTCAACCCCAATTTTCCCTGATCCTGTGAATATCTGTCGAGTAATAAAATGTGTCGTAGCATGAGTGATAATTTCGCCGAATGGGGTCAATCTATCGACCAAATAATTTTCATGGCACCCATATGAGTTACCCTTCCCATCGGAATTGTCTTTGTAAACAACAATTTCTTCTTCGGGTGAAAGTGTTTCGTTAGCAACAGACATCGCCAGTTCAAGGATTCTCTCCCCGCTACGGTCGTATTTAACTACCTGCAAGGCGTCAATACACTCTGGAGTAGATATTTCGGGATGCGCATGATCTACGTAAAATCTTGCGCCGTTCTCCAATACTGCGTTTACGAGATGGGTTTCTACTAAAGGCGGTAACGACCCTATCGGTGCCAGACCTCTTGCATCGTTGCCCGGTGTCTCGTCGTTAAAATCCCATTCTACTGTGTATGCCACTCCGCCATTTGTAGATGACTCAGCTTGTTTGGCATAAGCATTAACTAATACTGATGAAGCATGTATCGGGTTTTGTTCACTAAGTTTCGGTTGGATTATTGCATATTCAGTTTCGATGCCGCAGATCTTGGGGATTGCCATTTATAAATATTGACCTGAAATCGTTTGGGTGCTTTCTGGTGTCATGTCAGCATTTAATAAAGGTCTGATCATTGAAATCCGCTCGCCTTTCTTTCCAGAAATTTTTGCCCAGTCATCGGGGTTTGTTGTGTTAGGTAAATCTTCATGTTCACTGAACTCTTCTCTTACCGAACGCATCAAATCGTCAAATGTGAGACCTTTCTGGCCTGTATCAATAAGTCTCTTAATCGCATGTTTTTTAGATCGCCGTACAATGTTTTCGATCATTGCCCCAGAGGCAAAATCTTTGAAGTACATCACTTGTTTATCTCCATTTTGATAAGTGACCTCTAGGAATTCGTTACGCTCTTCTGTGGCATACATCTCTTCAACTATTCTTTCAGTCATCACACGTATTGCCTTATCAATATCGCCTCCACCTAAATCTTCAATACAACTTAGAGAGATCGGAATATCTGAGTTTAGGTATTGTGCAAAAATTGCTAATGCTGAGTCTTGGTCTGGCCGATCAATTCTGATTTTTATGTCCAGCCTTCCGGGTCTTAAGATAGCTGGATCAATCAAGTCCTCTCTATTTGAAGCTCCAATCACGATCACATTATTAAGCTCCTCAACTCCATCTAATTCAGCTAGTAGTTGAGGTACGATAGTCGATTCCATGTCTGAGCTTATTCCACTCCCCCTGATGCGATATAGAGATTCCATTTCATCAAAGAAAATTACTACGGGATATCCATCATTTGATTTTTCTCTCGCTTCTTCAAAAATGACTCGGATTTGCCGTTCAGTTTCACCAACGTATTTGTTAAGCAATTCTGGACCTTTGATGTTAAAGAAATAGCTTTTTCTACTTTTCTTTGGTTGCCCGTTCGTAGTTTTACTCGCTAAGGAGTTAGCGATTGCTTTGGCTATAAGCGTTTTTCCACAGCCGGGTGGACCATACAATAAGATTCCTCGCGGCGTAGGTAATTTATGTTCAGAAAATAGTTCTGGATAAAGAAAAGGTAACTCAACCGCATCACGGATGAGTTCAATCTTTTCATCCAAACCTCCGATATCCCCATAGGTGATTTCAGGCACTTCATAGGTAAGGTGTTTCTGGTTTTCTGGGTTGTTTACCACTTCAACAACCACGTTAGTTTTACTAGCTACAAGCAAAGAGGCACCAGGTTTCAACTCAGGTCCTTTAATCTCCGTAGCTAAGTTCATGATTATTTCTTGATCGGCTCTTCCTTTTACAAGTGCCCTGTTTCCATCTGGAAGAACTTCAATGAGTGTTACTATTTCACCCAAGTTTTCAGTACTACGATGAAGCACGACATTTAATGATTCGTTTAATGCAACTTCGTCACCTTCGAGCAGGCCCGATATGTCAATATCGGGGTGAAGATTAACTCGTAGTTTTTTTCCATTAGAATCGACATCAACTGTGCCATCCTCATTTGCTTTTAAAAAAGTGCCGTAACCTATGGGGGGTTGACTTAGCTTAGATACTTCTACCTTGAGTGAAGCAATCTGATTCCGTGTTTCGTTTAAGGCAGCTATAAGCTTGTCATTTTCCTTTGCAGCCTTAGCTAAGAGGATTTTTGAGTCCCTTAACCTCTCTTCAAGAAGTGCAATGCGTTTTGGAGCTAGCGAGTTAGTCTCTGATAATTTATTATTTCGCTCTCGAAGTGATTCTAGTTTCGTGCGCAGCTCTTCTATTTCAATTTGTGACGTTTCCAACTGTCGTTTGAGGTCATTAACTGCCATATTTATATCGTAGAAGCCTCGAGCGTTATTAGCCATGTCTACTTGTTTTATTTGGGTTTTTTCTGGTGAGTCATAGTTATCGCAAAAAAGTGTTTCAACATCCACACATTTCTTATAACATTTGTACATAATTAGTTTGTACTTAAGTAGCGAAGGATATAAATGAAAGTTTGGATTGACCAAGATCTCTGCACCGGTGATGGACTTTGTGAAGAAATTGCCCCCGATGTATTTACGCTTCTCGATGACGGATTAGCTTACGTCGTAGAGGGAGATAAGGTCTTTTCCGATCCTGGTGGCCCTGAAGGATTAGCTGTTGTTCCTGACGGACAAGAAGAAGCTACTATTGAATCTGCAGAAGAGTGTCCTGGCGAATGCATTTATCTCGAGGTATAGCAAAAGCTATTATTTTCCTAGATAGCGTGTACTAGTAATAAATCCCGTGTGAGCGACCATTCTGTGGTCTGGTCTAACGGCTCTTCCATCTACGTGCCATGATCGAGAAAGTATTTCATGCGTTTTGATCATCGCAAAGTTATCTTCTTTGAGTCTGTCTGTAAGCCGTGACACTTGCATAATGCTTGGTGAGTAAGAAACAAGAATACCTCCTGGTCGCAAAGTATTTTCAACGTGATCAATGACACGCCAAGGTTCAGGTAGATCTAAGATGATTCTGTCATAGTCGGAACCGTTTAACTGATTGTATGCGTCACCAATTAATATTTCATAGCGTTCACTTATCTTTTGCCCAGAAAAGAAAGCTTCGACATTCTTACGGGCTCTTTGCGCAAAGTCTTCCCTAAGTTCGATTCCGGTTACATTCGCTCCAGCTCTTAATAACGCTATCGATAATGCTCCAGAACCTACTCCGGATTCCAGCACTTTATCGCCATTGGCAATATCAGCAGCAACTAAAATAGGGCCAATATCTTTTGGATAGATAATCTGCGCAGAGCGTGGCATCTTCAAAATTACATCAGACATTGTTGGTCGCAATGCGAGGTATTCAAGCCCGCCACTAGATTTGATCATCATTCCATCTTCTTTCCCGATTAGGTCATCGTGAGATATATAACCAGAATGTGAATGGAATTCTGAGTTAGCCTCTAAGGTCAGCAGGTATCTCCGATCCTTCTGATCCACAAGCAATAGCATATCGCCTTCCTGCAACACCTTATTTCCGTTCGTCATATTCGAAGCATTTCAGTGTTAGATGTCGGTTTCGCTGTTTGGATCACGAAAATATTTCTTCACATTTGGAAAAAATTGAATTTGAATGATGGGGTCTTTTTTCAGCTTTCGTTTTCGTTTCGTACTACCGCGAAGAAATACACCTAGAAGGGTCATGGCTGATGGTCCAATTTTCTGCAATACGGAAAGTCCACCTGATATCGAGATAAGTTCACTCTTGAAGTCTTTTATCTTTTCTTCAATATCTGCTGGCGTTATATTCTCAGAATCATCGGATCTCATTATGTCTCCTTAAAGCTTTAAGAGAAACTGTTATCACAATTAACAAAGATGTGAAGACCAAAACGTATGGTAGAAAAGAAAGCGAATCATCGAATAGCGAAAATTCATTCTGCAGTAGTCTGAGCAACCCTATGGCGCCGAAAGAAGCGCCGACTGCTAAGAACAACATTCCTAGTAAACCTAAAGATAGCCATTTAGTTAGTGCTGTTAAAGGGTCCCGGATTTCTTGTTTTGCATACCTAATTAGAAGGGACCGTAATTCAGTAAATTTTTCAGAAATTATATCCTGTTCAATTTTCATGATCTCTACTCGTTACGAATCGATTATCAAATTTCGTCTTGTTGAAGTCTACTCATAGCTGCAAGCGTTTCACGTTCAGACGTGATTTGTGTTAATAGCAAGCTTGACCGATCTTTTGCGCTTTGCACCGAAAGTAACTTGTATTTATCTAATTGCCCTAGTGGAGCTAGAGCGCAAGCTGTAAAAAGATTTACCCCCGCTAAAGCTTGGATATCTATGCTTTCCGCTGGAATGGCTCCCATTTGAACTAGAAGCACATAACAGCGTTCGAGTTCTTCAATTATTTCTCGTTTAAGTTGGAAGTCTTTATTGTCGCTATCATCTAGTTCTTCAATTCGAGCAACAGGGTATGGATTATCAGGTAGCCACTTTCTTACCAATATTCTTTTTACGCCTAGACACTGTACGGCAAGTTGATTCGTTCCTAGCTCTTTCAAATCAGTGACCTTACATAACGTCCCGTAAGAGAATCGGCTATCCTGGCCACCGACTTCATGGCCTCTTTCTATTAAACACGTTCCAAAGAAAGAGTCCTTTTGAGCTAAATCAGAAAACAATTGTAAGTACCTTGGCTCAAAAATCCTTAGCGGCAAAATACTGCCAGGGAAAAGAACTGAGCCCAAAGGGAACATAGCTAGGTTCTGCATTTTACTCAATTACCGATCTTGGCCCCATTTCTTCGAGTGTTTTACCCCCTGTAAATTCACTTAAGATCGGAGCAAGTCCGTTTAGGAAACTCTTATGAATGTTCTCAGCACTTTCTGTATCATCGAAATTAGCGATATAGGTAATGTTCATCTCAAGGCCCTGTGGTGTGGTGTAGGAGCCGACCAAAGCACCACGATCCGTTTCAAAGTGTGCATGAGCAATTAGATTTGATTCGAATGGAGTTCCCAGAAGTGTGTTACTGACGACGCCTTCGACCCCCACTAATGGCAGTGCTTCTTTTAGAGTTACTCCATATTCACCGTCTTGAAGAATGCTCTGAAATAAACCACATGTAGCTTGATTATCGTGACTTAAACCTGAACCGTCGATAAGCAACAATTCAGTATTTGGTAGATTGTTGGCTGCTAAAATTTCGGGTAATGAGACAAGACCACTTCCGGTTGATCCTTGTCCGGTACGAGAGAAACCAATTTCCTTTAAGACCATCTCTGCTGTGACATTATCGTCATTCGTTAGCATCTGCTTTGCTATTTGATCTAGTGTCGGCGATTTAATCGTAAGAAGTTCGACGAGTGAACTTTGCTCAACATTATTGATCTCTTTCGCCGCTCTGAGAATAATAACGCCACGCGCTTCAAGCAAGTCATCAAAGTTAGCTGCAAATCGTTTCGCTGGATTTACACTTGGCACTAGAGGAGTAGGGTTTTCGCCACGCTGCTGTGAATAATTTTGCCTCAATCCATCAAAACCGCCATCAAGGAGTGAAGCAGAAAGTGAACCAATCTCAGCAGATTCCTTTAACTCTTGATCCCAGCCCACGATCGTCCTCTCTTCGTCGTACCGACTCTCATTTACAACTACTGCTCCTTGAATAAATAAAATATTCATCGCAACTGTTAAATCAGCCATTTCATCTGCGCTAGTCCGAATCGAACTATATGCCTCAGGTAGCAACTCTAAGTATGCATCTGTTCTGATAACTGGATCCCCACTTCCAAATACATATAAATCGCTACTGAGAAGATTCCCATCTGCATCAGTTTCTCTATCGGCAGAAATAACTGTTTCATATTGATAATCAGGCCCTAACTGTGCAAGTGCTGCGTAGGAGGTGATAATTTTCTGGGTACCGCCGGGGTTTAGTGGAATTTGTTTCTGGAACTCAAATAGCTGCTCACCATCAGCCGAAATAGCGAAACAGCTTGAGTCTGGGAGGGAGCTTATTAGCTCTGAGAGATTTTCTTGTAGTTGTTGAGTAGCTAACGGAGAAGTGAGGAGTTCCGGTGCACGCCTCAACGAGTAGACGGGTGTTCCCAAATCTGGTGTCTCAACCTTTTGTGCTGTGTTGATCGGAACTTCCTCGTATCCAAAACGATCCTTGAAGTTCAATAATGCTATTAAGGTAGCCAAAATCAATAACGGTAACGTAATTCTTTTGAGAAGTTGCAGCACGGTCTGAGTCTAGTTGTAAATTCTCGTATCTGTTATCAACCCTTATGTTCTCTGTCAGAAAAGTTAGTCATCGCTTCTAAAGCTCTTATTGCTATTGATGGTGAACTGAAGCACGCTTCTCCCATATCTATTAAGGCTTTTGGACCAGCATTAAGTGAGTCAGTTATTCCTATTTCTGTTGCAACAAATACTGGCTTGTCAAAATCTTTTGATGCTTGCATGATGGCTTCCGCGTATCTCTTTTCTTGGGATATATGGAAATTGGCCATCTTTTTTGTCTCAGTAGTTGCTACAGGGCTTTCTATATAAGTTCTGGCGACATTACCTTGGATCCCCAAGCCTAAGAAAATCATTGAATCAACTTGTGGATGTCCGAGTACGAGGGGAATAAGTGTAGGAATCGTATCCCTCGTTTCGCCACCAGCCAGATCCACCGGGTTACTTTTACTCCACCGAGGGGGCAAATATTTATTAATTTGCTCTTCTAGATCTTTTGGCAGTTCCAAGAGCTCTAGCTTTGATCGAGAGATTGCGTCAGCAGTGATAACCCCCCAGCCGCCGGCAGTTGTAACTACAATTACTTTTCTGCCGACAGGCAACGGCTTTGTAGCGAAAGCTGTGGCAAATTCAAATGCTTCATTGGGGTCATTGGCTAGGATACCCCCGGCTTGGAGCACTGCAGTTTCAAAAATTTTCTGGTCAGAAGCCATTGATCCTGTGTGGCTTGAAGCTGCTTTAGCGCCATCGGAGGTTGTTCCGCCTCTGATAACGATAACTGGCTTGCGATTGGACACTTCCTTCAGCGAGTCATAGAAATCTCTTCCATTTGGTAAACCCTCAACATAAGCTACAACAACTTTTGTTTCAGAATCCGTTCCGAAGTAGCGGATATAATCTGCTACGCCTAGCTGAGCTTGATTACCGATTGATATTGCTCTCGCTATCCCAATATTTTTGGCGCGAGATAGATTTAACATTGCTGAGAGTATGTTGCCGCTCTGACTTGCGATAGATATATTCCCCGTGGGTGGGTATGGAGAAACAATTTGAGAGCACAAATTCGCTGGCGTTGAAACGAAGCCTTGACCATTGGGCCCAGCGATAGTTATTCCGAGAGAATTAGCAACCTGAACTAATTCGTGCTCTAATTCGACTCCTTCGGCGCCGCTCTCACGAAATCCACCCGATACGACAAATCCTGCCTTGACTCCCTTTTCTGCTAATTCCGGAAGAACGGCAATTGTCTGCTTTGGCCCCAGACAAATCATTGCGACATCTATCGAATCCTTGGGAATACGATCAACAGACTTGAGAGTTTGTATTCCGAGTATCTCTGGCATTTTGGGGTTCGTAGCGAATATATTCCCATCAAAACCAGATGCAAGTATGTTGTGGAGAGCGACAAAACCGAATTTCCCTGGATGAGTGGAAGCCCCTATTACCGCAATTCCTTTGGGGTTAAATAGGGTATGTAAATTCGGCTGATGCATCATGATTTAATGACAAGTGCGTCAACCGCAACAGGCAGGTCACCACTTATCACAATAGGGTTCACGTCAATAGCTTCTATTAGTGGGTCTGCTAAACCACACTTTGCAATTGCCTCTAGCGTGTCTGCGAGAGCTTCTAGATCGACATCGGGTTCACTGCGGAATTCATTAAGTAAAGCACTGGACTTTAGCTCATAGACCATACGCAACAACTCTTCCCGAGAGCATGGAAGCAGGCGAAATGACGCGTCAGAGATCGCTTCTGCGAAAATTCCCCCTAACCCGAACATAATTGTTGGTCCAAAGTCCTTATCTATATGGTAGCCAGCTATAAATTCTCGTTTTCCTTCAATATGCTCGCAAATGAGAAACTCACTAACTTCACTATTGCTTACAAGTATCTCGTCAAAGGCAACACTTAATTCATCCTGATTATTTATTCCTAACTTAACTCCACCCAACTCGCTTTTATGTTCAGTTCCTTCGCCAGATATTTTCAGAACTATTGGATATCCGATCTCCAAAGCGGCGGCGGCGGCCTCTTCATAGTTTTTAGCTGTTGATTCGTTGCACGAGATTAGTCCGAATTTACTCAATAGTCTCTTGCTTTCGAATTCTGTTAAGGAGTTCATTTTTTAACACTACCTTTTTGACTATGTCTACCAACGCTCTTAGTTGCCACGGCTGCTTAACGAATAGTAGTTTTCAATTGAGGGCATTATGAAAATTTTAGCGGCTTTATTTATTGACGATATATCAATGTTTGAGAATGAGAATGGGTTGACACGCTTAAATCTTTCAGGTGTTCAGTTCACTATTGCTGTTTCGGAGCCTTTTCCTCTGACTCTTGCACCTCACTTGGTAGTCCTTATTCACAGCGACCACGAATCAAGTGGGGCTGGAGTTTTAGAAGTCACTTATCATTTCGAGGAAAACCAAATTGCTCGAAACGTACAACCTTTACAAATAGAACCAGGATTATTTGCTTATAGGTTAATCAGAGCTGAATTAGAATTAACTGATACGGGAACAGTTTTTGCTCACTGTCGGCTTAATCAGGATGACCCGATCATGGTGCCTTTAACAATTAAGGCTGATGCATAAGAAATTTAATTTTAATTTCCTGCTCAATGCCTTCATGCAAGTTAATGTATAACCGTTGATGGGAGCGACATGACAGAAATTGAGATAGATAGTGGTTTAGAGCAATTAGGGATCAATACTATTCGGGGCTTGTCAATGGATGCCCCTCATGCAGCTAATTCTGGCCACCAAGGAACTGCGATGGCACTCGCACCCCTTGCTCATGTTCTATTCACTCGTGTTCTAAGATATAGCGCCAAGCACCCCGATTGGTTTAATCGTGATCGTTTTATCTTAAGTGCTGGGCATGCATCAATTTTGCAATATGCAATGCTTCACCTGACAGGGTACGGGTTAACTATGGAGGACCTTAAGGACTTCAGACAGTTGGATAGTTTAACTCCAGGACACCCAGAAGCCGGTCACACAGCTGGAGTTGAGGTTACGACAGGGCCACTAGGTCAAGGTTTCGCTAACGCTGTAGGTATGGCAATTTCTGAACGTTGGCTCAGAGCAAAATTCGGTAGTGGGAACATTAATCATAATGTTTTCGTAATCTGCGGCGATGGTGACCTTTCAGAAGGGATAAGCCATGAAGCTGCTTCTCTTGCAGGCAGTCAGCAATTAGGGAACCTCATCTGCATTTATGATGATAACCACATAACTATTGATGGGCCTACTGAACTATCCCTTGCAGATGATGCCAGTAAAAGGTTTGAAGCATACGGTTGGAATGTGATAGATCTTGGTGAATCTGGTGAAGACTTGGATGTGCTCGAGAATGCATTGCTTGAAGCTAAATCAAATACAAGCTCACCAACAATCATCATTCTAAGAACGCATATAGGCCACCCCTCTCCCACTCTAACTGACAGTCCCAGTGCCCATGGCTATGCGTTTAAAGATAAAGAAATCTTCGAGGTGAAAGAACTTATGGGTTTGCCCCCAGAAGAATCTTTCTACGTTCCGTCTGAAGTATTAGATATGTACAGAGCGGCTGGAGAACGGCACCAACAAGAAGCCGAAGCATACAGCTGGCACGCAGAGGACCATATGGGGACGTGGAACTTATCCTCCACACAGAATTTATATGAAGAGAGCGTGGGAGAAAGTGTGGCTACCAGAGTAGCAAGTGGAATATGCCTTAATGAAATAGCAGAGGACTTGTCGATAATTGCTGGAGGCGCTGACTTAACCGGTAACACGGGAACAGCTTTAACGAGTTGTGAGCAATTATCTCCGTCCTGTCCTTCTGGTAAGCAGCTCTTCTATGGAGTTCGCGAGCATGCGATGGGAGCTGTTATGAACGGAATCGCTTTGCACGGTTGCATAGTGCCTGTTGGAGGAACTTTTCTAGTTTTCAGTGATTATATGAGGCCAGCAATCCGCCTTGCAGCTTTATCCAACGCTAAAGTGATTTATTCATTTACCCATGACTCTGTTGGGGTTGGTGAGGATGGGCCGACACATCAGCCGATTGAACAAATCATGTCTCTCCGATCCATACCTAATCTGCTAGTGATAAGGCCTGCAGATGCGAAAGAAACTGTATCTGCTTGGATCACTGCTTTGAATCATGATGGACCAACTGCGTTGATACTGTCACGCCAGAACTTACCCATACTTGCTGAAACCAGCGTTGACCTCGCTAAGAAGGGAGGTTACTTCTTGAAAGAGGACGATGGCGCAAATACGACTCTTATCGCAACTGGTTCAGAAGTTTCCCTTTGCATGGAATACGCTGCCAATGAACCGGTGAACGTGTTGTCAATCCCCTCTTGGGAACTTGCTGAGCAATTTTCGCCTGAAATACAGATGTGGGAAGAATATTCAGCTATCAAAAGGGTGATTTCTGTTGAAGCAGGAGTAACCCTTGGTTGGTCAAGATATGCCGATAGGTCGATAGGAATTGACCGTTTTGGCACTTCCGCTCCAGGAAACCAGGTCATGGATGCGCTCGGTATCAATATAAGCAATATTGACAAAGAAGTTAAAACGGGAGGAAATTAATTGCTATTTCAGCTTTATGAGGATTTCGGTCAGAGTCCGTGGTTAGATAATTTACGCCGAGAGTGGGTTAACTCAGGGAGACTTCAAGAGTGGGTTGATAGTGGTGTCCGTGGCCTCACATCTAATCCTTCAATATTTGAAAAGGCCATAAGCACATCCGATGCTTATGACAAACAATTCAAAGAGTTAATCCTGGCCAATAGCTCCGTTGAAGAGGCCTACTGGGAGTTGGTAATATCTGATATTGCTGGAGCAGCAAAAATACTTGGTTCCGTTTATCAAAACAGTGCCGGTACTGATGGCTTTGTATCTGTAGAAGTTGATCCGAGATTAGCAAGAGATACCAGTCGTACTATTCAAGCTGCTCAAAGTTTAAATAACCGATTAGATCTCCCAAATATTTACATAAAAATACCTGGAACTGCAGAAGGGATTCCTGCTATCAGGCAAATGATTTCTGAAGGGGTTTCGGTCAATGTAACACTGCTATTTTCTATAGAGCGATACGAACAGGTAATTGAGGCATATTTAAGCGGACTTGAGGAAAGAGAAGGCGATCTATCAGAGGTTTCATCTGTTGCTTCTTTCTTCATTTCACGAACTGATTCGGAAGTGGACAAACGTTTAGAAAGCATCGGGGGCGACACGGCTATTGGCCTCAAAGGAAAAACTGCAGTAGCTCAAGGACAATTGGCATATAGATCATTTCTTAAAGCTTTTGAAAGTGAACGTTGGAAAGCATTAGAAAAGCGAGGTGCCAAACTCCAGAGACCACTTTGGGCATCCACTTCAACCAAAGACCCTAAGTACCCAGATACTCTCTACGTTGATTCTTTAATCGGTCCCAATACAGTTAACACCCTTCCAGATGCAACACTTGAAGCTTTCGTTGACCATGGCACCTTAAGAAGAACTGTAGACGTTGACTTCGATGCCGCTGACCAAGTCATTCGCGAAGTTGAGGAACTTGGTATCAATTTAGAGGACGTTTCAACCTTGCTTGAATCACAAGGTGTGGAAGCCTTTGAGAATTCATTTGAAAATCTACTTGAAACTCTTACGGCAAAGAGACGCACCCTGACTGAGTAAGTTGCAATTTGAAACCTACCTGCTAGCATCTCTTTGTGCGCGATAAATCCCAACCATGTTCAATTGATTCAACTTTGTCCGTGATCGGGGACAGATGGACTATTCTAATTTTGCGAGATCTCTTCCGAGGAGTCCGACGATTTGAGCAGCTTCGACAAGATCTTGGTATCGCAAAGAACATTTTAAGCGACCGATTAACCAAACTTGATGCTGCGGGAATTATTATCCAACGTCCCTACCAGCGCAATCCGATACGTAATGACTACTACCTAACTGAAAAAGGGAAGGATCTTTCACCATCACTTATTGCATTAATGCATTGGGGAGATAGGTGGTACGCAGACGGTAACCCGCCCACGATTCTCACCCACTCAAAGTGCGGTACGGCGTTAACACAAATAACTTTATGCCCACGTTGCGATGTTCAGGTAAGTCCAAATGAAATAGCCAGTCGATCTTCAGAAGAATCCATCCTCAAGGCTACTAGATGAATAGTTTGTCCACTTCCTCACTTGCAAGCTTAATGACTGAAGCGCAAAACATTCGCGACAGAAATTTTGGATCAAGAGTTACCTACTCTCCAAAAGTTTTTATACCACTCACACACCTCTGTAGGGATAAGTGTGGGTACTGCACCTTTGCTCAACCTCCGGCAAGAGTTCAATCGCCCTACCTTTCTCCAGACGAGGTAAAAGAAATTGCTTTTCAGGGTGCATTGGCTGGCTGCCATGAAGCACTTTTCACTTTGGGAGAGAAACCTGAGTTACGCTACCCTGCCGCTCGTGAATGGCTAGACGAACGTGGATATCAAAGCACAATACACTACCTTCACGCAATGGCTCAAGTAGTTCTAGATGAGACAGGTCTTCTGCCACATGCCAATGCTGGGGCGATCTCCAAAGAAGAACTATCAATGCTTCGGGAGGTATCCCCATCACAAGGCATGATGGTCGAATCACTCAACCCAAATCTTGACTGCCATAGAGGAGCCCCCGATAAAAATCCAACTCGGCGACTTGAGACACTTAGAGATGCAGGCGATTTGTCCATACCTTTTACAACTGGGTTATTAGTAGGTATCGGCGAATCTAGAGAAGACAGAATTGAGACGATAAAAGCCATTGCTGATTTACATAATGAGTTCGGCCACATTCAGGAAGTCATTGTTCAGAACTTCCTTCCCAAACCTGGAACGGTGATGCATAAGAAGAAGCCGGCTCCAGAGAATGAATACCTTGAAACAATCGCTTTAGCTAGGATACTATTACCTAACGATATCCACCTTCAAGCCCCACCTAATTTGTCCGATGACTTCTCCATTCTCCTCAAAGCAGGTATTGATGACTGGGGTGGTGTGTCACCTGTAACTGCAGATTTTGTCAACCCCGAAAGACCGTGGCCATCACTAGAACGTTTGAAATCTATTTCTGAAGATAACGGTTACTTTCTTGCCCCTAGATTGACCGTATACCCCGAATTCATTCGAGAATCTGAAAAGTGGATTGATAAGAGATTGCATTTTCCTGTTATGGATCGTTCTGATAGTGAACTCCTCGGAAGAGATGATCCTGGTTCAATATTTCCGGAGAAAATAGAATTCGTTAGAAACGTGAATGATGGTGCTGAGGTAGCCCAAGTTGGAGAGGATTCAACGCAGTGGTACTCTGGTTCTTCAACGTCTCCAGCTAACCTTCTGCTCAATAAACCCAAAACTTCCAAAGAGATCAGCGAAATCCTCAACGAAGTTTCCTCAGGCCGAGATCTTTCAGAAAAGCAGATAGTGAAGTTATTCAGCGCTAGGGGTGGAGAAGTACACGAAATTGTAAGTTATGCTGACTCTCTACGAGAAATTGTTAACGGAAATGCAGTCACTTTTGTATCAAATTGCAACATAAACTACACAAACGTTTGTACTTTCAAGTGCAAATTTTGTGGTTTCTCGAAAGGTCCGCTTTCTCTAAATTTAAGAGGCAAACCATATTTACATTCGTTAGAAGAGGTCATAACTCGGGCTGCTGAAGCTCACGCAAATGGAGCTACTGAAGTCTGCTTACAAGGTGGAATTCACCCCGATTTTGATGGCGATTATTACATTGACATGTGCCAAGCGATTCATGATGAACTCCCTGATTTACATATTCATGGTTTCACGGCGCTAGAGGTTACGGAGGGCGCTAAACGTTTAGGTGAAGATTTAAGCAGTTACTTGAAGAGAGCATACGATGCCGGACTTCGGTCACTACCTGGAACTGCAGCTGAAATCCTAGATGATGAAATCCGGAGTGTATTGTGCCCAGACAAAATCTCAACTGAAGAATGGCTGGAAGCTCACAGAACCGCCCACAATATCGGTTTACGATCAAATGTTACAATGATGTTTGGCAGTATTGAGGAGCCGACTCACTGGGCACGTCACTTTATCCGAACAAGAGAGCTTCAGCGGGACACTGGAGGTTTCACTGAATTCGTAGGCCTACCCTTTGTTCACATGGCTTCACCAATTTACCTCCGTAAAGGAGCCCGTCGCGGACCAACTTTCCGTGAAAATCTTCTTGTGCATGCTGTCGCAAGGATTGTTTACCATGGCTATATCGACAACATTCAGGCATCATGGGTGAAGATAGGCTTAGACGGTATGAAGCAGATGCTTCAAGCCGGGGTGAATGATGTTGGTGGAACATTAAATGGAGAGAATATATCGCGCGCTGCTGGAGCAAAGCATGGACAAATGTTAGGTAGAAGCCAATTTGAAGAGTTATGCTATCCATTAGGTAGAGAACTCGTTCAGCGAACAACTCTCTACAAACCATTTCGTGGGCAGGATTCACAAAGGAAACATATTCCAGTAGCTGCTGAATGAAGAAAGGTTGGCTTCAAATGAGTTAGCAGAAAGCTAGCTCTAAATTAACTCCGACCTAGCAAGGCACCACTCTTTGCAATCTTGACCTGGTAATGCGTCGCATTCAAGGCAAGGACCCTCATCCTCTTCAAATAGGTCATCAAGCTGGTCGTTTTGTTGCTTTAAGGCTCTCGCCTCTTCGTATCTACGGTGTCTTCCCTTTTTCATGATTCCTCCACACAGCCAAGTATCTAAGGGGATGATCA
>CAJWRY010000006.1 GCA_913046155.1 uncultured Candidatus Nemicrothrix sp.
ATCCCTTTCAATGGCATCTTGTGAGAGATCTTCAAATCCATCTTCTCCCAACGCTTCAGCTATAACTTCCTCATCAAAAGTAAATGTAAATCGAGGCTGACTTAAGTAGTCCGGTCTTTGGAATGACTCAGCTGGCTCTCCAATTAGTTCTGCAACAACAATAATCCTATTTCTAGCCGTAAGTTTTGGGTGGCAAGAAACCAACGTTAATCTGTTAGGCGAACTGTTGAAATTTTGATTAAGTACGTCGAATTCATTTGGACTTACTATGAAATTGCCACGCCCAGCATTCTGTTCCAACACAACGTAAGTAAAGCTCCCTTGTATCGTTTGAATCTTTATTTCATCACCGGGTTCTAATTTCTCTATATTGCCAAACGGGGCTCCCCAGGTGGTTCTATGGCCAGCAATTGCAGAATTCCCTGGCATGCCAGGCATCGGAGTGTCAGGGAAATGCCCCGGACCTCTTCTTAGAGATTCGGAGGAAACTCCTGAGACAACGGTTGCTGTTAAACCCATTTTGGGAATAACTATCTGTGCCATGGCTTGACCCTCGGGTCTCCACAAAAGCTCAGCATAGTTAGATATATCAGTATCACTGGTCTTGGGTGCATCAGTTGTGGAGGTTGATTCTTCTACGACTTCAATTAATTCAGTGAAATCTTCTTCAAGGTCTGATTGGTAACGGTCTGTGAGAACACCCGTACCCCATAGCTGATATGCAACAAATAGTAGAGTCAATCCACCTAAAATAATTAGGCTGCGTCCAAGTGCTTGGAATGCTTTTGAAACAAACATCAAAGAAGACGTTAGCGAAAAGAAACTCTATTGACTTCTCGCAATCACAAATTATTACTTTTAAGAACCTAAATATCGAGAAATAGATGGAATTAGCATACTCGCAGTAGATTTTAAGTACCGGTCTCTGAAACGAGCTAATCTTGGCAACAGTAATTAATTTAGAACAAAGTATGGTTTTCCTTGGGCAATTTCCTGCTTTGACAGGCGCCACAATGAATATACGACAGGGAGAAGTCGTACTCATAAAGGGGCCTAATGGGGCTGGAAAATCGACGCTTCTACGTCTTTGCGCTGGATTACTTCCTATGCGAAGTGGAATAGGAACAGTACTTGATTTTGACCTGCGCACGCAACGAATGGAACTAAGGGCACATATTGGTTTACTCGGGCACCGGACAGGTCTTTATCCAGACCTTACAGTTAGTGAAAATTTGAAATTCTGGGCGAGTGCTTATGGCGCAAATGACATTGAAGTTGATAAAGCTATGGCATTCTTTGGATTGAACGACCGATTGGGCTCCGTTCAAGTACAAAATCTCTCAGAAGGGCAAAGAAGGAGAACGTCATTCGCCCTTCTCCTGATTAAAAGACCCAGCATCTGGCTTCTTGATGAGCCATATGCAGGTCTCGATAGTAACGGAAGAGAACTAGTTAATTCCTCCATCCTTCAAGCCAGTGAACTGGGTACCACTGTACTGATCGCATCTCATGAGATAGATAAAATAGGGTCAACCCAAGAGCGAACTTTGTTTGTTAAAGGCGGTCGCATAGTCAGCGATTCAGATCAGGATAGCGAAGGATAGATATGTTTCGTGATGCTTGGTTAGTTACAAAAAAAGACCTTCTTATTGAGTTGCGTTCAAGGATACTAATTAATCAAATAGCCCCTTACACGCTTCTAATTCTTGTTCTATTTGGATTCGCGTTAGATGCGGATACCGAAACTCTTCGAGACACCGGACCAGGTCTCTTTTGGGTGTCCACCCTTTTGGTAGCGATACTGGCGATCCAACGATCTGTCGATGTTGAGACTTCTGATTCGGCGATAGATAGGTTGATGCTCTCCGGAATCTCCCCAACATCTATTTATGTCGGCAAAACGATAGGGCTATACCTCCAATTAATTGTTCTTGAGGCCCTGCTATTCACAGTCATGGTCGTTTTGTTCGATATGTCCGTCGTGGATTATCCCCTCGTAATCGTTTCTGCCGTAGTAACAACCCTTGCTATCTCAAGTTCAGGAACGCTCTACGGTGTCATTGCTTCTGGATTAGGTGTGCGAGAAACGCTTTTGCCTGTTCTATTCCTACCAGTTTTAGCGCCTGCCGTAATCGGGGCGACGAGGGCCTTCGGCGATGCTTTCGGACGAGTTAACGCCGATGGGTGGGCATGGTTGGGATTACTCTCAGTGATTGCTATTGTCTACACACTTGTGGGTATGTTGACATATGGGAATATAATAGAGGACACGTAATGCAACGCACAGAGAAGCAAGAATTCACAACTTCACGAGGAACCAGATTCATGGGAATTTCTTTGCTCTTAGGAATTCCAACACTTCTAATATTCTCTTTCCTCCTCAGCCCAGCTGATGACAATATGGACGATGCCGTCAGGCTGATATATGTGCATGTACCAATGGCAATCTTCGCTTACGTAGCCATAATCACCACCGGAATAGGTAGTGTTTTCTACCTCTGGAAAAAATCTCGCTGGTGGGACACTGTCGCGCATGCATCAGCAGAAATTG
The DNA here is from genome assembly GCA_913046155.1 of uncultured Candidatus Nemicrothrix sp. GTDB lineage: Bacteria > Actinomycetota > Acidimicrobiia > Acidimicrobiales > UBA8592 > UBA8592. The sequence goes on from CAJWRY010000006.1 coordinate 2,552, forward strand.
GCCTGATACTTTGTGGTCTAGTGCTCGTCACCGGAAGTATTTGGGGAAGGCCAACATGGAATACTTGGTGGGAGTGGGGAGATGTCCGCTTAGTAACGACCCTGGTTCTATTTTTGATGATCTTAGGCTACCTAGCATTGCGTCAAGTTCCAGCTAATCCTGATTTGAGAGCAAAGCGTGCCTCAGTGGTTGGCATAATTGCGGCAGTTAACATACCCATTGTCAATCGGTCAGTTGAATGGTGGGAGAATAATACACTCCACCAGAAGTCTTCTTTGACCGATGGAAAGCTTGAAAATCTCACATTGTTCACGTTGTTCTTAGGATTTATAGTCGTTGGAATTTCCTTTCTATGGTTAATGACCCACCGATTTCGCGTGGGCTGGTTAGCTACGGAGATAGAAGCAGACGGCATAACGGGGGTAATTCAAGAAAGGCTAAATGAAGGGAATTCTGGTGGCGAAAACCCGAATTATCAACAAAAGGACGAAGTTCAATGACTCATCTCGGTTATCTAATAGCGGGGTGGTCTATTTCCCTAATTTCACTATCCGTCTATGCATGGCGAGTGGTTAGAAAAGGAAAGCAACTAACCCAGCAAGTTCCACAGGACCGTCAAAGGTGGATGACCTCATCAACAGATTAGGGTAAGAAATGGACGAACAAAATATTCAAATGGACCTCTCGCCTAGAGTTCCTAAAGGAAGACAGACTCCTAAATGGCTTCCTTTGCTTGCAATATTGGCTATAGCTGCTGCCGTAGTTGTGCTTATCTGGTTTCTGATAACCAACAGCCAATCCTTTCTTCCCGCTGACGAGGCAGTAGAAGAAAGATCCGAACTAGGAGACAGGAGATTCCAAATATTGGGATCTCCAATTTCGAGTGCTACGTCAGACCAGACAGTGATCATAGACGGCAACGAATACACCTTCTTTACAATCTCCTTTGATGGCGTGCTCGTTGACGTGGTCAGTACAGGGACTCCACCCGACCTCTTTGATGAAGGTATACCCGTGGTACTTGAAGGTAAATGGAATCAAGGACCTTTGCCCAAATCGGGATTCATATTCCCAAACGGTGCCAATGATGGCTGGTGGTTTTCGACAAATCGGATTCTTGTAAAGCATGACAATGACTATCGTGAGGAACGGTTAGACGACGCAGAGGAACGGGGGCAAATACCGAAAGCACCTGACTCTTAGGAATGTTATGAACCTTGTAATTGGATCCATGGGCGTAGTACTCACTCTTGCAGCATCCTTAACTGGATCGCTGACTATAGTCGCCGGGCTAAAAAAATCCAGAGAGCGCTTGCGATCAATAGGCGCCAAATACGCCTGGGTTGCCTTTGCAGGAATGGCAATATCAACCTTTGCCATGCAAAGAGCATTAATAACAAGAGACTTCTCTGTTAAATATGTTGCTGAACAAGGCAGCTCTTTAACACCGCCACTCTATAACGTCGCAACCATGTGGTCAGCTCTTGAAGGGTCAATACTGCTCTGGGGTTTGGTACTAGCAGGTTACCTGGCCATTGTTGCAAAGAAATTCTCCAACAGGCTTTCAGACCCCATGGTGTCATGGGCTTTAGTTACACTGTTTTTAGTGACAGCGTTCTTCGCACTGCTCATGCTCGGCCCAGCTAACCCCTTTCAATCTTTTGATCCACCGGTCGGATATGACGGGCCTGGACCAAACCCACTTTTGCAAAACCATATATTGGTAGCCTTCCACCCCCCAATTCTCTACCTAGGCTACGTCGGTTTCACAGTGCCTTTTGCTTTTGCGATTGCAGCACTCGTAACTGGCAGATTAGGCGAAGGTTGGTTACTCATCACTAGGCGATGGACTCTATTCTCATGGGCATGCCTCACATTTGGAATAATACTTGGAGCTTGGTGGGCATACGATGTCCTTGGCTGGGGCGGATACTGGGGTTGGGACCCTGTTGAAAATGCGTCTCTTCTCCCATGGTTAACGGGGACTGCTTTTCTGCACTCCGTTCTAGCTCAAGAAAGGAGGGGTCTGCTGCGAGTCTGGAATTTATCTTTAGTCTGCTCAACCTTCTTATTGACGATTCTCGGCACATTCATAACTCGATCCGGAATCATCGCCTCTGTGCATGCCTTCTCTGAAGGAGGAATCGGCCCTTGGCTATTATGGTTTTTCTCTCTTGTTCTATTAGTCGTGCTAGCCCTCATCTTCTGGCGTGGGGACCGGCTTCGCTCACAAGGTGGGATTGATTCAGCCCTTTCTCGAGAAGGAGCCTTCCTAGCAAACAATCTTGCATTTGGAGCTTTCGCCTTTGTAATCCTTCTCGGCACAATTTTCCCACTGATAGTTGAAGCAACTCAAAATCGACAAATCTCCGTCGGCGCACCTTATTTTGAGAAGATGTCAATGCCAATAGGATTCGTCATACTTTTCCTAATGGCTATCGCTCCTGTTCTTCCATGGAGAAAAGCAGGAACAGAACTACTCAGAGACCGACTTGAATGGCCTGCATGGGGGGGTGCGCTATCTCTCGTGGTAGCCGTCTTAGTCGGAGCTAGGGGGCTCATCCCTTTGCTCGGGTTTGGTTTCGCAGGTTTCGCAGGAATGAGCGCTATTCGTCATCTAGCCCTGTCCATTCGCCGCAACAAAGTGAGAGGATTCGTAGGAAGATCTAATGGTGGGATGATAGTTCATTTGGGTGTAGTCATGTTGTCTCTTGGATTGATAGCCAGCTCATCTTATGTCTCTCAATCATCATTCACACTAGATCCCGGTGAGACAGTCAATTTTGGCGGTGCAGATATCACTTACGAATCATCCGAACAGATTGTCTACTCAAATCGAATACAAGAAAAAGTCCAGATAAGGGTTGATGGAGATATCCTTCAACCCTCCATCGAGCGTTTCACTGCTTCAGGCCAACTAGTTCCTTCTCCAACGACTAAGACTTCATCCGCAAAAGACATTCAAGTGGCACTTCTGGACCCTCCGGAAGACAATGATCAATCTATAGTCATACAAATAACTGAACAGCCTCTCCTCATTTGGATTTGGGTAGGTGGATTCGTAATGTTGTTTGGTAGTGCAATGTCTGCAATCCCATCAACGAAACGAAAGCAGGCCTCGGTAATGGCAAAAGAATCCAATCTGCAGGCAGAAGAGGCGTAAAGATGAGCTTAGCGAAGTCCGGGTTAATTATCTTGGCTGTTGTATCTGTAGGTTTTGTAATCCTCCTAGCGACAAGAGGCACACAATCTAATCAACCTAATTTTGACTTAGTTGGCGAACCAGCCCCTTTGTTCCAAGCGGACACGGTTACTGGTGGAGAGTTTGACCTAGAAAATGTATTGATTACGAATCGAGCATTAATCCCAAAAGATCAGGTATGGGTCGCTGTGAACTTCTTTGCAAGTTGGTGCACAGGATGCATAATCGAACACGATGAGTTGCTTGCTTTCCACGACGAGGGCGCATTTTCAAGTAATGGTGAGAAATGCAACACTAAACTTGTATCTGTGGCATTCAACGACAACGCCAAAGACATTGAACGCTTCTTTGAGAAGTATGGCGGAGACTGGCCAGTGCTACTTGATGAGGGAACCAATCGAGTAGCGATCAACTACAGCGTCATGACTGCACCTGAAACAGTGCTTATTGCACCAAATGGACTAGTAGCCAAGAAAATTGTTGGCCCAATCACTTATGAAAAATTAGCGGCAGGTATTGAATGCTAGTAAAAGTCAAACCAAGAACCCTGTCCTGGGTATTGTTAGCACTCGTATCGCTGGTCGCTCTTTTGTTTGGCTCTTTTGACGCACGGGATCCAGAGACGCCATCTCAACGAGCGGCCTCGCTGGCAGCGACAATAGCTTGCCCGCAATGTTCAGGTCAGCCAGTTTCTGAAAGTTCAGCCCCCATAGCGCAGGTAATAAGAGCTGAAATAAAAGAACAAGTAGACCAAGGACGCAGCGATTCAGAAATTAGAGCCTACTATGTAGAGCAATACGGACAATGGGTAAACCTAAACCCAAGCTCGTCCGGATTTGATTCTCTAGTTTGGATTTCCCCATTTTTAGTAGTCGGGATTGCGCTTGGTGGTTTGACATTAGCCTTTTCTAGAAGAAAATCAGACTCTACGGGAATCGAGTTAACAAAAGATGAAGAAGAACAAATCCGAGAAATACGGAAAACTCACCGTATTGACTCAGAAGCTTCGCCAAATGACCTCAACACATGAGTAGCAAAAATGGCTCACGATAGCTCTGAAAACGAAAAGTATTTCCTTCTCAAGTCGCTAGACGACCTAGATGGCGAATTAGCCAAAGGAGATATCACTGAAAAAGACTATGCTCAGTTAACTCGGAACTATAAACGAAGACTTATTAAGTTAACGAAACAAGAAACCTCCAGCAGAAATGAACCGAAACTGCACAACGCAAAGAAAACTTGGTTTACAGTCCTTTTCCTCGTCGTACTGGCGCTTATTTCAGGTATCGCGATTGCAAACTCATCAGGCGAGAGAACAGGTTCAGAAACAATAACGGGGAGCATTAGGAAAAGTACGGTAACCAAACTCCAAGAGGCACAACGGTTACTTAGCGACTCCGAAAAGTGGGGTGAAGCAATCTCAATTTATGATGAAGTACTGGAAGATCAACCGAGCAATGTCGAAGCACTCACCTACAGGGCTTGGCTGCAGTACAGACTAGGTGAAGGTAGCGACCCGCTGATCAAAGCCTGGAAAGAGGTGCGCATCCTAAATCCTGAATTTGCGGATGCAATAGTCTTCTTAACTATCGCACTATCTGATGAGTCAAGGTTTTCCGAAGCACTCGCTGAGCTCCAACAACTCCAGCAACTTGAAATTACCTCTCAATTGCAAAACGTTCTTGATAGCCAAGGCTTAGTAGGAAAGGTATACGCAGAGGCGAAATATGACCTTCTACAAAATTCCGAACAACCCAAGCTCAATGAATTAGAGATGAATACCCAAACTGCTCTCGAAGCAGCTAACTATCTCCTTCAGAGCGATAAAGAGCAAAGAAGTGTGAGCGCGCTTAAATTATTCCGAGCCATTTTAGAAAACGACCCAGCTAACCCGAAGGCATTGAGCAGGCAAGCTTTGCTTTTGGCTCAAACAGGTGACGCGATGCTATACCAACGAGCAATAAATCAAATTGATTTTGCAGTGAGTCAGAATCCTAGAAATATTGAAGTGCTTCTCACCCGCGCCATACTAATTTCTGGTACTGATTCACAAACAGCATGCAGCGACCTTAATACTGTTTCAGGGCTCTTAGAGTTAGAAACCACACAAGTATCAAACCAAGTATCGGACCAAGTTGACAACCTGCTTTCTTCCTTGGCCTGCGAACAATGATTCGGTGCGCACTGTATCTAAACACTTTAAGCATGAGCCTAGAAAGTAATTTAACTATCTCGGCACGCGTTGAGATCAAGACTCGAAAGGGCGTACACTAAGAGATGTTAGGAAATAATCAATGACCGTAAAAACCGAAGAAATAATTGAAGCTCTAAAGCCGGTTCAGGACCCAGAACTCAATCGAAGCATCGTTGAACTAGGAATGGTTAAAAATGTAGTTATAGACGGTGAACAGGTCACAGTCGAAGTGCTACTCACAATTGCAGGGTGTCCACTCAAAGCAAAAATTGAAAATGATATAAGCGACGCACTGTTAGGAATAAATAGCATAAGCAAAGTCCTAGTTAATTTCGGTGTGATGAATGATGAAGAGCGCGCAAAAGTTCGTGAAATAGTCCACGGTGACCCTGCATCTACAGCGGGATCCCAACCAGCACACGGCCATGCCGAGGGAAGAGTCATACCTTTTGCTGATCCATCTTGCAAAACTCGTGTCCTCCTCATTGCCTCTGGCAAGGGAGGAGTTGGAAAGTCATCGGTATCTGCAAACCTTGCAATATCTCTCGCAAACCGAGGGAAAAGCGTAGGAATCGTCGATGCAGACGTATGGGGCTTTTCCATACCCCGCATGCTAGGAATCGATAAACCTCCAACTGTTATTGACGATTTACTCATACCACCCTGCGTGCACGGTGTTAAGGCTATTTCCATGGGCTTCTTCGCACGTGAAGATCAGCCGGTAATTTGGCGAGGTCCAATGCTCCATAAAGCTCTTGAGCAATTCCTCACCGATGTCTTCTGGGACGACCTTGATTATTTGTTGATCGATTTACCACCGGGAACAGGTGATATCGCTCTTTCTTTAGCTCAATTTTTGCCTCGCTCCGAGCTCTATGTTGTAACAACCCCCCAACCAGCAGCGCAAAAGGTCGCCCAGCGAGCTGCTTACATGGCAAAGAATGTAAATTTGGAAGTTAAAGGTGTGATTGAGAACATGTCTTGGTTTACAGGTGATGATAATAAACGCTATTACATCTTTGGCCATGGTGGAGGTGAAGATCTAGCTAATCGTTTAGAAGTCCCACTACTCGGACAGATTCCCTTAGTTCAAGAACTAAGAGAAGGATCTGACTCCGGAAAGCCGTTAGCTGCAACTAATCCCGATAGTGAAGCTGGGAAAGTATTCGCTGAAATTGTTGAGACTATTGATGTTGAATTAGCTCCAACAAGAAGATATAACCAGGAACTGAAGATACTTCAATAACTAGGAGATGAAACAATGATTATACGAATAGGGGTCGGTGAAGCCGGCAAAGAAATCCAGCTTGAAATGGCTGAGGATACAGAACTATCTGCCCTCAAGTTGCAAATTGATAATGCACTTGAGGCTTCTACTGCGACTCTATGGTTGACTGACAAAGATGGTCGAGAAGTCGGAGTGCCTTCATCAAAAATAACATTCATTGATATTGGCTCACAATCTACACCGAAAATTGGCTTCGGAGCCTAGGCGACTTCAATCAACGGAAAGCCATGAATGATCTCACGGCCTTAGAAAAGCACCTAAACAAAGACGAGCTATCACACCTTGATGACCTTATTAGATCATGGGACCTTCTCGCAGACCTTTCTTTCGCTGATTTACTGTTGTGTGTAGCTGAGCCCAACATTCCTGTATCCCCTTACACTGTTGTCGCTCATGTCCGACCAACTACGAGTAGAAGTATCTACCGGACAAAAATGGAGGGAACGGTCTTTAAGTCAGGTGAACGCCCTTTCCTTGATCAAGCCCGCAAAACACTAGAAAGCATCGACGGGGGGCTACTGTCACAGACCAATGTTGAAAGAATCAGAACCTTATGTATTCCTGTCAACTTCAATGGTAAAGCTATAGCCATACTCTCACGTGACTTCTCGCCCGATGACCAACGTGTCGCAGGAGAGCTAGAAATGACTTACTTTTCGTTATTTAGAAAACTGGGCATCATGATTTCGCAAGGGAAATATCCGTTTAAAGGAGTTCAGGCAGAAACCGAATTTACACCAAGAGTAAGTGATGGCGTGATTGAATTAGACGCTAATGGTTATGTCCGTTTCGCATCGCCAAACTCAGTCTCGGTTTTGAGCAGGCTGCAAGTAGGCCAAGTGGAGGGGAAAAGACTTGGGGTAGAAGAACTCAAATGCGACTCAATCCCGCTCATTCTTTCCACCCAGCGACCCCAATCCGATGAAATATCTGTGGCAGGCCAAACAGTCACTCTAAAGGGAATTCCCTTAATAGAAGGAACAGAGATGACTGGAGCACTACTACTCATACGAGATATCTCTGAACTGAGACGGAGAGATAATCTCATTAGATCAAAGGACTCAACTATTGCAGAAATCCATCACCGAGTAAAAAATAATCTGCAAACAATTTCATCGCTGCTTCACCTTCAATCCAGGCGATTAGTAGCAGAGGAGGCACAAGAAGCAATCAATGATTCCGTTCGGCGTATTCGCTCCATTGCCGTTGTGCATGAAATCCTCTCTCATAACCCCGAAGCAAGTATCTGCTTCGACGACGTTATCAAGCCGCTTGTGCGACTCGTCTCAGAAGGGTTAACGAGCCCTGAAATAACAATTGATTTTAAGGTTGAAGGAGATACCGTTAACTTCCCATCGGCAGAGACGACAGCCTTGGCAGTTATCCTAAATGAGCTCTTACAAAATACAATTCAACATGGCTTCAAGGATTTCCTTGCTCAAGAAAACCCTGAGGTAACAATCCATTTCGGTTCAACAAATGAAAACTTTCACATCACGGTGGCGGATAATGGTAGAGGGCTGCCAGAAATCTTTGACGAAAAGAATTTCGGTCTTGGCTTAACGATCGTCAGAAATCTAATCGAAACGGACCTTGGGGGCAACATGGAACTATTACCTAACGAACCATCAGGGACTGTCGCCCTAATACGCATCCCTAAATTTGTCGAAAATCCAGCTGATTAGTTTCGTTTGGGCGCAAAAGTCAATTATGAACGTCGTTGTTTGCGGATGAGCCTTCGCTCCTCCTCAGATCTTCCACCCCAAACACCATTATCCTGGTTAGAGTCAAGCGCATACTCTAAGCACTCAACTTGAGATGGGCACCGAGAGCAAACATTTTTAGCTAAAGAAATTGCATCTAATGCACTTCCGGTGTTGCCTATAGGGAAAAAAAGCTCTGGGCTAGTGTCCTTGCATAGCGCTAACTCTCGCCAGTCCCTTTGCCGGTCATAATAAGGTATTGTTTGAATTGCCACAGGCCCTCCGCAAAGCACTAAGCGACTCTAATAGATCATTACTTAACGATCTCTTTTAGACGATACACGTTTTCTTATTGTGTGACAAGTGGCACATGAGGTATATGTTAATTTTGTTGAAATTTTGAAATGTATGGAAAAGCGTATGTCAGGTAAGATACCAAAACATGGTTCAAGTTTGTGCCCATCGCGGAGTTAGCTCTGATCATAGAGAGAACACATTGGGAGCTTTCCATGCAGCTGTCCATCAAGGGGCTGACTCAATAGAGCTTGACGTTTGGCTAACCAAAGATAACCATTTGGCAATTCACCATGATAAGACTTCTGAAGGAATAGATATTGAGGAATCGACCTTTGGGAGCTTACCTAAGTTCATTCCAACCCTAAATGATGTTTTAAATGACTTCGGAATGATCCCGCTCAATATTGAGCTCAAGATTTCTCCTGTCACAGACCTAGAACGTTTAGCCGAAAGGGTCATATCAGAAGTCAACGGAAATATAACCTGTACGCCGCCGATGATATCTTCATTCAATTTAGAGATTCTCCAAAATCTAAGGGAATCTTCCGAGAGCATTAAGTTAGGGTATCTTTTTGCCCAAGAGGACTGGGAAAGGTCCATGTTGTTTGAAACGATCACAGAAAATAATTTTCAAGCCGTTCACCCCCACCACTCACTGGTGAGTGAAGAGTTCATGAACGCATCAAAGGAAGACAACATTGAAGTAAATGTATGGACAGTTAACGAACAGAGACTAGTCGCAAGGCTTATTGATCTAGGAGTAAATTCAATAATCACTGATGATGTTCAAATGGTGAAAGCAATCACCAAGGGTTAAGCAGTCAAACATCCACTGATCTTGGAAGATAGGTCTTTGACGAGTTAAGGTCTGAAACGCATCACCCTAGTCTCAAACTAAAACAGGTCTTTGCTAATCCGAGACGCCGAGAAGTTCGGGATTTGGCATGATCAGTTCAAGGACTCTAGGAGCGTAACTAAACTCTAAACTTGTCACTTCGCCCAAATAATCGCCATCAACTTGATAAGGGAACGGCCTATGCCCCTCAACTACGAATGATGACACATCAGATCTGTAATCAATGTAAGAGTAATTATGGAAGGCTGTTGAACCGCGAATTGCAGCACTGACTAATCCAAGCATTCTGTTGACACTCAGACTATTGATACTTATCGTCACCAGCTCCTGGTCAAGGCCAGCATCAGAAGATAACTTCAGTGATCTGCTACCAAGATATGTGTAAGGGTCAGTGTTGAGACAAATTGCAAACTTGGAATTTGGTATGACTGACCCATCACTGTGCTTTAGTCTGAAAGCCGGTCGCTTGCGATCGTAATGCCTTAACCATGTATCCACAGCCGCGTAAACAAACAAGGCATGGCTTGCATACCTTTTAAGGCGTCCTCGTTTCTCTACTTCGGCAACTACAGCCGCATCAAAGCCCATCCCAGCATGGAACAAGAAATATCGTCCATTAACGCAACCCAAACCTATTGATTTAGGGCTAGCTTTATCCATAGTTTCTAGAAGAATTCCTGTTGCCTCAACGGGGTCATCAGGAAGTCCAAGCGTCCTTGCAAATACGTTAGTAGAACCACCCGGAAGAACCGCAAGAGCGGTTTGTGAATTTATAAGTCCATTAGCGGCTTCGTTCAAGGTCCCATCCCCTCCCAAAACGACAACCACATCAAACTCGTCCACAACTGCTTGCTTGGCTAATCGTGTTGCATGATCACGGCGTATGGTCTCTGCCAGCACAACTTCATGATCAGCAGCCAAAGCTTTTTGGATGACCACTCGAGTCCTCGGAGTTACAGAGGATGCGGCGGGATTTACAAGGAACATTATTTTCACATCACCATTCTATGAAATTTGTACGCAAGCTGTGACTTTCCACACATTCTTCGGTTATGGAATACGTGAAAACCTGCTGTAAAGTCATAGATAGACACAGACTCAATACAAGAACCTAAAAAAGAAGGAAAAATGAAAGTAGCAGTTTGCGTGAAGCAGATTCCAGATCCAGCAGATCCTGGCGCAATCAATCCAGAAACTAAAACCCTCAATAGAGACGTCAAGCTAATATTAGATGAATCCGACTCGTACGGAGTTGAGATGGCGCTTCAGTTAGTTGGCGAGGACGGCGAAGTCGTTCTCATTTCCATGGTGCCAAACAATGAGAGGAATGGGCTCAACAATGCTTTAGCCATGGGTGCTGACAGCGCCATCCTCGTAAGTGATGATGCCTTATCTGGTTCTGATGCCTTAAGTACAGCTAAAGTTCTAGCCGCAGCTATACAAAGAACAGAGCCAGACCTAGTCCTAGCAGCAACAGAATCCTCCGACGGGTACACAGGTACAGTCCCCGAACAAGTCGCAGAGTTACTTGGTCTCCCATCCGTCACCTTTGCTAAGGAAGTAACCGTTGACAGTGGAAATGTTGCCGTAAAGAGACAAACAGAAGATGGATACGATGAAGTTGACTGTCCGCTTCCCGCTCTCGTATCCGTAACTGCTGGTGTTGTCGAACCGCGATATCCCTCATTCAAAGGGATCATGGCAGCAAAATCAAAACCAGTTGAAGAATTAACCCTCGCAGACCTCGGGATTGAGACCAGCACCGTAGGGTGGGCAGGTGGACGCCAAGAAATAGTTTCTATTGAACCTGCTCCCGAACGAGAAGCCGGCGAGATCATAGAAGATGAAGGTGACGGTCATGAGAAAATCGTAGCCTTTCTCCAAGAAATGAAAGTTATATAGGAGGAATCATGGGAAATATATGGGTACACGCAGAGACATCAGATGGGATTGTTTCCTCAATAACCCTAGAGCTATTAGCAAAGGCTCGGGAACTAGGAGAAGTCACCGTATTCCACGCCGGTGCTGACGCAGATCAAGCAGCTGGTGAATTAGGGCAGCACGGCGCTACAAGAATACTCACGACTGGCGATCTAGATAATGGGCTACCAGGACCGGCACTAGCTGCAGCAGTTGCTGCCAAAGCCACCGAAGAGTCACCTGCAGCAATACTGTTTGGAACCACATACGGCGGACGCGATGTCGCTGGGAGACTTTCAGTCAAAATGGATGCACCTGTAATCACCAACATTGTTGATCTAGTCGACGATGATGGCTTAACCGGTGTTGAGCCTGTATTTGGTGGAACGACAAATGTGAAGACTAGATTCACAGGGGAAACGCCCGGAATCTTTCTCATACGCCCAAAATCCTTCAATGCTGAAAGTGCCGGAGGCGCCGCCGCTGCAGTTGAAACACTAACAATTCCAGACTTAGGCGCAACTGGGTCAGCAAAAGTCACTAACCGTTTCGTAGAAGAGTCCGATGGGCCTAAGCTGGACGAAGCAGGAATAGTTGTCTCAGGTGGACGCGGACTCGGAGAAGCCGACAATTTCCAAATGATCGAGGACCTAGCAGGTAAACTCGGTGGGGCTGCTGGTGCTTCTCGAGCAATAGTTGATGCTGGATGGGTGCCTTACAGCTACCAAGTGGGACAAACTGGAAAAGTTGTGAAACCTGATGTCTACATCGCTGCTGGAATTTCTGGAGCTACTCAACATATGGTAGGTATGAAAGGTTCCAAAACGATCATTGCCATCAACAAAGATCCGGAAGCACCTATTTTCTCAATTGCAGATTTAGGGATTGTAGGGGATGTCCATAAAGTCCTACCTGCTCTTCTTGAAGCTATAGGAGAGTAATTCTCCCAGCATTAGGTCTCTGAAATGAATATAGCCCTTAACATTGCAGCGCTTCTCTTGGTTATCGGCATCTCTTGGTTCGGAGTTATCTGGCTTGCTGGATTCTTCCACAAAGGCAGCGAGGGAAATGAATTGGGAGACCCGTATTCTGATGAGGAAATATCTTAATCAAGAACCAAAAAAATCGCTTGGTTTCCCAAGCGATTGAATTCTCTAATAATAGCACACCTAAAATTTCAATGTCGAGAAAAGCGGGTTTTTTCGTGACTATTGCAAAATAATTCTAAAAAGAGTTCTCAAATTGAACGCCAGAGCTAATTCAAGAGCTTTAGAAGCCATTTTAAATCATTTATACTGATATAAAATTAGAAAATTATCTCTTTAAGCGATAATCCTAAATTACCGGCCAAGGAAAGCGTGTTCCAGTTGGGTCTTCTGGAAAGTGTCCACTTTTTAGGAGCACTTTCGCACGGGAGAACATAGCCTCAAGCTCTTGGATGCTTAGGAACTCAAGAAGATCGTCTCCAACCTCACAATCTACAAATTTCTCCAAGTCAGCTGTTAACAGTTCAGGTATCTCCAATCCCGCCCAGTCCCATATAACAGTTCTCAATTTAAAATCAACATGAAATGTTAACCCGTTATCTATACCCCAGATCTTCCCATTGTTTTCTCGAAGGCAATGACCACCTTTTCGGTCTGTGCTATTGGCGACAAAATCAAACAAACAAATACGTTGCAACGCCTCATGATTCCTTGGATCCTCAAGGATATGGAAGTAATGCTCTTCAAAATCGCAAGGAATAAACAATTGGAGAGAGCCAACACCAAATGGGCCATCGGTTTTAACCGTAGGAGGGACGATATCCCAACCAATCAATTGAGCGACTAGGAAAGACGCAATCTCCCTTCGGTACAAACCACTTGGGAAATCCCATAAAGGTCTCTCACCATTTGATGGTTTGTATATCCCTTGTAAATCAGTCTCACCATTAAGAACATTCACTAGGTACGTAGAATTAGAGCTCCACGCCATTCTGCCAATAATTTCGATTTGGCTACTTTGAAGGACTATAAGAGCATCATTACTAGCGATCTCGGGCCTATCACGAAAGGGGGATATCTCTTCTTGCATGGCTTAATTAGAGCAAGGACACCAGCCATCGGCATAATTCAATGGCTCGCCACAGTAGTTACAAGGAGGCCTTCCAGCGCTCACTACCTCCGTCGCCTTTACAATAAATGCTTTAACTTGACCAGGTGTTAGGTGAATTTGTGCCATTGCTGCTTCTTCATTCTCTTCGTTTAATTCCTCAGCTACAACAACAAATTCTGACTTGTCCTTCTCAAACGCGACTCCGATACTAGATACAACCCAATCTGGAGTTATTGGCTCAACCAAATCCAGTGCCAGCGGGATATCTTCTGGGCTAATTGGCTCAACATCCCCAATAAGTTGATCTAGGAAATCTGCTAAAGCTCTCACTTGCATCTTCTCAAGCTGAAGTGTTGCTAAGTCTCCGGGATTACCGAATTGAAGGAAGAAGACTCTCTGCCCGGAGGGCCCAACAGTCCCAGTAGTGAAGTGTTGCAGCTGGCCGAAATGGAATGACTGGCTCATTATCAGGTTCGTCCTATCAAACTAGAGATATCGGATCCTGTTGAGTTAACAGCAAGAACAAATGGGCTTTGGGTTCCAAAAATTACTGGACTCACAGAACAAGGAGAAATATGAAGGCGTTGAAATAGGTCCAAGGGTGTTCCAAGTGCAGCGGTGAGAAACGCTTTGATCGTGTCTGCATGTGAAACCGCTACGATAATTTCCCCCCTATGATTCTCACAAATGTTTGTGACTGTAGTTACCATCCTTGATTGCATCTCCATAAAAGATTCCCCATCAGGAAATCTAAAAAGTGAGGGGTTCTTTTGTACTTTCTCCCAATCTTTTAACTTTCGTAACTCAGATAACTTGCGCCCTGTCCACTTTCCAAAATCAGCTTCAATCAACCCTTGATGCTTAAGAACGCTTTTCCCAAATGCTTTTGCAATTGGCTTGGCAGTCTCAAAGGTCCTTTCCATCGGTGATGAATAAACAGCGCTAATACTATTAAGAGAACTTAAATGTGAAGCAACTTTCTCTGCTTGTTCTTTACCTAAATCGCTTAGATGAAGCCCTTTCGTTCGTCCGGGCAAGATTTTTCCTGTTGTGGGTGTGTGGCCATGTCGAACGAGGATAACAACAGTTGCTGATCTGTCCAACTGTGCAGATTTCGTCTTACTCGCCACAAAACACACGTTACCGGCAGAACCGACATTTATTTCAAGTCAAAAAAAATAACTGAACCTTGCTAAGCGAGTTGCCTGATTATGAACAAAAGCTATGGTGCATTTGATGACTTTATTAAAGCTAAACAAGGACATAATAGAATGTCGCAAATGTCCAAGGCTCGTAGAATGGCGAGAAAGAGTTGCAGCAGAAAAGCGCGCGTCCTTTAGAGATCAGGAGTATTGGGGCAAACCAGTGCCATCATTTGGAGACCCCAAAGCGAAACTACTCATAGTCGGCTTAGCTCCAGCAGCACACGGCGCAAACCGAACTGGTCGTATGTTTACTGGTGATAGAAGCGGAGATTTTTTATTCGCGGCCCTCTATAGGGCTGGTTATGCCAGTCAACCAGATGCAATCACTAGCGATGATGGTATGGAGCTCATGGACGCATATATAACTGCTCCAGTCCGGTGTGCTCCTCCCCAAAACAAACCAACGGCACAGGAGCAAAGGACATGCAGTGATTATTTGAAACGTGAGTTTACGTATCTGAATAATGTCAAAGTAATCCTCGCATTAGGCTCAATCGGTTATACAGCTATTTCAAAAGAGCTGAATATAACGCCCAGACCTAAATTCGCTCACGGATTGGAAGTAAAGCTCAAATCAGGTGAGATAATTTTATGCAGCTATCACGTAAGCCAACAGAACACATTCACGGGAAGGCTCACCGAAGAAATGTTTGATGCAGTGTTAGAAAGAGCGAAGGAATTATCACGAAAAAAACGCACAAAGGACGAGTAGACAGTCGTAGGAAGCAACTTAACCCGATAGCGTCAAACATGATGAAGAAACAATTATCAATCGTATTAATAGCTTTATTGGCACTGGCCGCTTGTGGTTCTTCAGGGAAGCCGCAATCCTTTTACGAGCAGCGAGGCCCACTTAAAGAAGATTACAAACCCTACGCAGCGGAGCTACTCGGCGCTGATGAAAATTCTAATGATGTGCCTCTTGTCCACCGGAACTTCATCGAAGGTTGTATGAGTGTTGGGTTGATTGAATTCGAAGAAGGCTCGGAGCAGTTAATCAATCTAGCAACACGCTGCGGTTGCAGTTACGCAGGTCTTGTTAGATTCACACAATCTGTAACTCCGACTAACGAACAAGCTTTCAAGCTATTTGAAGACTATGACAAACAACTGAAAAATGAAAATGGTTTCGCAAGCTTAGACGATCGAGTGAAGGATATATTCTCCTCTTGCCAAAGCTGATTTCACTTTGCTTTTTGGTACTGGCAAGTGCTGTACTCTTACTTCCTAGTTGCGCCACCAATGCAAACGACAGCGGCTTCTCAAAAAACCCCGGGCCAATTTCAGCTAATCTCATAGGCGCACTTCAAGACGGAGAAGACCCCAATACGGTACCTGAAGTAAAACGAAATTTTCTCAAAGGGTGCGTAACTGGAGCATCTGGGTCAATACCAAACCTTGTTGCAATTCAGGAAACAGGCCTACTTCAGGTTTGCGGATGTAGCTATGAGAGAATGGTTCAATTTCTTATTGACCAGGCAACTTCTTTAGCGGACTCATCAACGTCATTATCAGAGATTGAAAATTCCGCATTTGTATCGTTTAAAGATCTAGACGATGACTTTCAGAAGGGTAGCGGGGAGTTCAGCGATAAGATACTCAGAGTTTTCGAGCAGTGTATTCGCGATTCAGCCCCTACGATTTCTTCGTAGGAAGACCAAGTCTCGGACTTTCGTTGGCCCATTCCGGCCATCGAGTCCTGCTCTTTTGAGCTAGTTTCTGCATTAGCGCTATAGCTCCCGGATCATCATCACCAGGCCTAGTCTCAATAGCTCCATCCTTGATCATTGCCTCAATGATCGCTCTGCCTAAGTCTGTTCGGACGACAGTGAGGGTCCAATCAGTCAGTTCCCCTATGCCACCAGTAGAGATATCAGCATGTTCAGCTGCGAAATCAGGACAGTGGTTACATCCTTCGCGAGTCCAAGCATGGCACTCTTTCAGGTTGATTTCGTGGTAGTCACCATTTTTCATCCAGACTTGGAATACTCCCTTAATGTTCATCTTCAAAATCTCATCTTTATGAAGGCCATATTTGACCCAGAAGAGTTCATCAAACATTGAGTCGTCAAAGGACTTGGAGCAAAGAAGTCCTATGTTGAGCTTGATAGGTTTCCCTACTTTCCCAATCTTTCTATTCCACATCACAGGGGCAATAGACGTTTGGCAGCTCATACCAACCAAAGCGAGCTGAGTTAATCCGCGCTCTTTAGCTTCCGGATAGGCCATTGTATTCGCCGAATAGGTGTAACGACTTCCAGCGCCAGCAAGAACTTCCTCCCGATTCGTAGCTACCATAGGAATAGCTTTCCAACCGGCATCTTCCCCTTCCTTTGAAGATCCTTCAAGGCCAGAAACAAGAGCTCCATCAATTATATTATTCTCTAAACACCAGATCAGTATTGAGGAAACCAACCCACCATCTTGTCCGACGTCATAGACGAAATCGTCAGATGCTCTAACCAAGAGAATATCTTTATAGATTCCTGCAATTTCTTCATCTTCTCTTATACGCCCGAAAAGATGCTGATCAGCTTCGGTCTCCCAATCTCGAAATCGGGGGCAGGCCCGAGTACAGCTAGTGCATCCTTTCTCACCATGTACGCAATTAGACAAACCCAATTCTTCTTCAATATGAAAAGGTTTATATTGACCCGGTTCATGTTTATAGCCAATGACATCATGCGGGCAAGAGATCACACACCCTGCGCACCCTGTGCATAATCCAGATGTGATTACTTCATCGTAAAGCTCTTTCCACTGAAAGGTCCAGCGACCCTTCTTTTCCTTCGGAGCAGTCTCAACATTCGTCATGATGCGATGATACAAGCCTCTATTCTAATTGAGTTGAATTAGTTGGAAGTTTGTTCATATAAGAAAGCGCCCTCGGCAGGATTCGAACCTGCGCACATGGCTCCGGAGGCCAATGCTCTATCCCCTGAGCTACGAGGGCGAATAGTTCAGATTACCTTGATATCGCTTTTGGTCAAACGACTGAATCAACCACCAGATGCAAATTGGCCGGCTAATTCACTCAATTCAAAATCCTCATAGGGATCCTCAAGCCATCCATCAGGTAATGAAACATCTTTGGGCCCCCCTGTATGGCTTCTAGGGATGCGATAGGCATCAGCGGGTAGATGTAATTCGTTATCAAAATTATCAATAACTGACGCCAGGTCATCTAGTGAACTTATTTGTTGGATCTCTCTCCGGATATCTTTCCCAACCGCAAACCCTGTTAGGTACCAAGATGCATGTTTTCGAAACGTTCGCAACGCAGTTTGAGAGCCAGTCCAGTCAACAACCGCTTTTGCGTGGGCAAGCATTGTATCTCCAACTTCCCCGAGCGTTGGGAACGGGGATACCTCTCTGCCGGAAAAGATTTCACCTAACTGTTTGAACAACCAAGGGCGGCCAAGACAGCCCCTGCCAATGACGACACCGTCTGCGTTAGACACTCGCATCATTTCAATAGCATCATGAGCTTCCCATATGTCGCCATTTCCGAAGATCGGTATTGTTTTTATATGCCCCTTAAGTTCTCGTATGGCTAGCCAATCGGCTTGCCCGCTATACAACTGCTTAACCGTTCGAGCATGCAAAGAAATGGCTGAAGCTCCTTCCTCTTCAGCAATTTTTCCAGCTGTCAAATAAGTAAGGTGGTTATCGTCGATACCCATCCTAAATTTCACCGTTATAGGAATTTCATCTTTCGCGCTTACTACTGCTGATTTAATGATTTCCCTAAACAGGTTTTGCTTATAAGGGAGTGCGCCTCCACCTCCGTGCCTTGTAACTTTTGGAACCGGGCAACCAAAGTTTAAATCAATATGCTCAACGTGTTCTGAACCTACTAGCTTCTGCACAGCTTCCTTTATGGATACGGGCTCAGTACCATAAAGTTGAATAGAGCGTGGAGACTCATTCTCAGCAAACTCAGCAAGCTTCATGGTCTTCTTGTTCTCTTCAACAAATGCTCGGGCGGTAATCATCTGATTTACGAATAAACCTGGCGTGTGATCAGGCTTAACCTTGTCATCATAAACATCAGTGAGTCCTTGATTCATGAACGATCTACACAATGAACGAAACGGGACATCTGTCACTCCGGCCATGGGTGCCAAGATTACTGGCGGCCATAAAGAAATTTTTCCTATAGAGGGAGCTTCGGGAGCTTCTGTTTGCAAAGTCACATTATCAACCTATAGGGCATCTCTACTACTTGGATATTACAGGCATACTTTAACTGTGCTGTTTAATGAATAATCAATAAATGCAAGCGAAAACCCACGCTTAAACATACGATAGAGAATCAACCTATTAATACTCCACATGATTACTGAAATAATAAAAGATTCCTTAAAAGAAAACCTCAAAGAGTTAGGAATTAACGCCCTAACCGATCAAATTAGTCTTGAACGACCAGCAAATAGAGAGCATGGAGATTGGTCATCAAACATCGCTTTGGTAACAGCGAAAAATGCTGGAAGACAGGCGAGAGAATTAGCAGAAGAGATTGTCAATTCATTAATCGCTGACTTGCCTGATGGGGTCACAGAAGTCACGGTGGCTGGTCCTGGCTTTATAAATTTTCGAATATCAGCAGAGTTGAGTTATGAAATATTGCTTGCGGTTCTAGAAAAGGAAAGTAGCTACGGATCTTCTGATATCGGTTCAGGAAAACAAGTCAATGTTGAATTCGTTAGCGCCAATCCCACAGGCCCTCTTCACGCAGGCCACGCCCGAGGTGCCTGCTACGGAGATGCAATCGGCAACCTACTTGAATACGTGGGTTACAGCGTTCACAGAGAGTTCTACATGAATGACAGAGGCTTACAAATGGCAGCTTTCGGAAGGTCACTAGAGGCTAGAAAGAATAACGAATCTCCCCCCGAGGATGGCTATGGAGGCGAATACGTGAGTGAGTGGGCTAAAGAAATGCCGGAAAATTTATCATTAGAGGAAATTATTGCGTGGGGTTGCGAGTTCGCAAAAAATGATCAGCAAGAGACTTTAAGCCAGCTAGGTATATATTTTGACACGTGGTTCAGTGAAAAATCGATGATTGATAACGGTGAAATAGGTCGAGTGCTTGCGAATTTAGCCGAAAAGGGAATGGCGTATGAAAAGGACGGAGCTACGTGGCTATCTTCGGTTGAATTCGGTGACGATAAAGACAGAGTGCTAATAAAAAGCGACGGCGAATACACGTATCTGACTCCTGACGTTGCCTATCACAGAAATAAATTTGAAAGATCTGATTGGTTGATAAACGTTTGGGGGGCAGATCACCATGGCTACATAGCGCGAATGAAAGCTGCCATGCAGGCATTGGGATATGATTCTGATGCACTTACGGTTCAAGTAACCCAGCTCGTCAAACTTCTTCGGGCTGGAGAGGAAGTTAAACTCTCTAAAAGACAAGGTGACATTATTGAACTGCGCAGCATAATTGAGGAGATAGGTGCTGATGCGACTCGATTCATGTACCTCTTACAATCGGTTGATTCAAAGCAAACATTTGATCTGGAGTTAGCCGCATCTCAAGCCATGGATAATCCTGTTTATTATGTTCAGATGGCTCATGCCAGACTTTGCTCCATTGAACGTAATGCAGCTGAGAATGGTTTTGATTTTAAAATACTTCCAATTGATGAACTGGGTGTCTTGGTTCATCAACGGGAAATGGAGATCATCCGTGGACTTGAAATTCTGCCAGAAACTATAGATCTCGCTGCACGTGAACTAGCCCCACATAAAATAGTCACTTGGGTCAGAGAATTCGCTAATTCAGTTCACGGCTTTCATCATGATTGTTACGTCATCGGTGATGGTATCAGCGAAAAATTAACAAATGCGAGACTCAACCTAGTAGTAGCATCTAGACAGGGGCTAAAAGTTGGCCTTGACTTATTGGGCGTAAGCGCTCCCAACAAAATGTAGGATTAGCTATGGCAGAGAGAATTTCAAGAGCTCTATTACCTGACAATACATCTGTGGCAGACGATGGTATGGCTATGTTTGGCGGCGTGAGGGTTGATGATTTGGTAGCCCAATTTGGGACACCACTCTTCGTATATGACGAAGACCATATCCGTAAGAGATGCCAAGAAGCTGTGAAAGCATTTCCTGATGGCGTGTCGTATGCTTCAAAAGCCTTTCTATGTAAAGCGATAGCAAAGTTGGTCCACGAAGAGGGAATGGGTCTTGACGTAGCGACAATAGGTGAAGCATATGTTGCTATCCAAGCAGGCGTGCCCTCAAGTGACCTAACTTTGCATGGCAACAACAAATCAATGGAAGAATTACGCTACGCAATGGATAACAGAATTGGCAAAGTTGTCATTGATAGTTTTGATGAGATTGACAAAATTGAACAACTTTATGCAGTGACTAAAGTGCCGCTCAAGGCTCTTGTTCGGGTTACCCCAGGTGTGGCAGCCTATACTCACAAATACGTAACTACCGGCGAAGTCGATTCTAAGTTCGGTTTCACTGTTCAGAATGGTCAAGCCGATAAGGCGATTGAAAGAGCTAAGTCCTCTGACGCAATTGACCTTGTTGGCCTCCATGCCCATATTGGGTCACAAATTTTTACAAGTGATTCCTTCCGCAAATCAACTGATATTCTCGTTAACCTTGCTCAGCATTTCGGGCTTCCCGAACTTTGTGTGGGAGGTGGCTTAGGAGTGCCATATCTGAACAATGAATCTTCCATATCTATCTCTGAATGGGGGGCCATAGTTCATGAGATAAGTAGCTCATCGTCTGCAACGCTTAAAATAACATCAGAACCTGGGAGAAGCATTATCGCATCTTCAGCAGTGACTGTATACACAGTCGGAACGATCAAAGAGATAGAAGGTGTCCGAACATACGTCGCAGTGGATGGGGGAATGCACGATAATCCTCGGCCAGCTTTGTATGGAAGTGACTACGAAACATTTCTAGCACGATCAATCAATAAATCTCGAGAGCGAAAAATAACCCTTGTCGGCAAGCACTGCGAATCAGGAGATGTTCTTGTTAAGGAAGGCGATATACAAGATGACCTTGTGGTTGGTGACTTATTGGTCACCCCGGTTACAGGCGCGTATGGGCATTCCATGGGTTCAAATTACAATAAAGTTCTCAGGCCTGCAGTAGTGTTTGTTCAAGATGGCAAATCACGCCTAGTTCTCCGCAGAGAAGCACTTTCCGATCTTCTAAACAGTGATGTTGCTTAAATCCCAGTTTTGACCATCAACCATCTGGTTGTTTTCAAATCAGTAAATTAAATCAAACTTCTGTCTGTCCTCATGTAACTTATAAGAATGGGAAATAGTCGGATATGTATAGGCCTCCTTGGCTTTGGAACCGTCGGATCAGCGTTTGTTGACCTGCTTGAAAGTCAGAAATCAACAATCTTTTCGAGGACTGGACTTGAGCTGGTCGTAACTCATGTAGCAGTAAATGATCTTAGTAAAGACCGTTCGGGCTTGGATCCGCAAACGTTACTAACCGATAAACCAAGCGAAGTCATTGAAAATACTGAGGTGGATCTCGTCGTTGAACTCATGGGAGGTTTGCTGCCAGCTAAAGATTTAGTTGAAGCAGCTCTTGAGAGCAGCAAACCAGTAATTACAGCTAACAAAGAGTTGCTCTCTAAAGAGGGGAGAAATCTATTTACGCTGGCGGCCGCAAGAGAAGTTGATCTTCTTTTCGAAGCAGCTGTTGCGGGAGGTATTCCTCTGATTCGAGTTCTACGTGAGTCGCTTTTAGGGGAGCCAGTTGAAAAAATCATGGGGATCGTCAATGGCACCACAAATTATATTCTTTCTCAGATGGAAGAAAAGGCCATGCCGTATAGTGAGGCGCTATTGGAGGCACAAAATCTTGGTTACGCAGAAAGTGACCCAACGGCTGATGTGAGCGGGCAAGATGCAGCATCGAAAGCGGCAATTATCGCAATGGTTGCTTTTGGTGCAGACGTATCACTTGATGATGTACCTTTCGAGGGAATCGAAAATATAAGTAGCGCCGATGTGGCATTCGCCAAAAGAGCTGGATGCGCTATCAAACTCTTAGCTATGGTCTCAAAGTATGAGAATGAAATAGAGGTGCAGGTTTACCCAGCGATGTTGCCAAATAGTCACCCCTTATCCTCTGTTAGAGATAGCTTCAATGCGGTCTTCGTTGAAGGATCTGCAGTTGACAGTTTAATGTTGTTCGGTCGTGGTGCAGGGGGAATGCCGACAGCTTCTGCTGTCCTCGGTGATGTAATAGACGCAGCTGTGAACCTATCAAATAGAACCTATAGAGATATCGGAGACTTGAAGGAAATTTCACTTATTCAAGGAGATGAGCAAAAGTCTGCTTATTACGTCAGCGTACAAGTTATAGATGAACCGGGAGTTCTGGCAACTGTTGCTTCAGTATTCGCAAAGCATGATATATCTATTCAAACAATGGAACAGGAAGGAATGGATAGAGAAGCACGTCTTGTCTTTATCACACATGAGGTAGAGGAGAATAGGTTAGAGGGTGCTTTATCGCAGCTTTCAGACTTATCATGCGTAGAAAAACTCGGCACTGTTATAAGAGTTCTTGAAGCATAAATGCGTTACGTCAGCACTAGAGGTAAATCGCCCGAGGTAAGTTTCAAGGAAGTGCTTCTTCGCGGTCTTGCCCCAGATGGCGGACTCTATCTTCCAACCTCCTGGCCTCAATTTAACGTAAAAGAACTAAGAAAAGTTCTTGGCGACAACTTCAGTTACCAAGCTTTAGCATCAGAGATCATTTATCCATTTACCAAAGATTCGCTAGATAAAGATGAACTTAGCGAGTTAATTCACCGCGCCTATGACTCTTTCAGCGCTGAGGATATCGTTCCTATGAAACGCCTCAATAGTAAACTTTGGATTGGGGAACTGTTTCACGGGCCAACGTTAGCTTTTAAAGATATTGCCTTACAGTTAGTAGGTGAGTTATTCGAAAACCAACTTCAAAAGAAGTCTGAAAACATAACGATTGTTGGTGCAACGTCCGGAGACACAGGGTCAGCCGCAATAGAAGCTTGTCGTGATCGGGAAAGAATGGAGATTTTTATATTGCATCCACACGGGCGCACCAGTGAAGTACAGCGAAGACAAATGACATCTGTTCACTCTGAGAATGTATTCAACATTGCTATTGAAGGAACCTTTGATGACTGCCAGGATCTAGTTAAAGGTATGTTCGCAGATGTTGATTTCAGTACCCGCATCAACATGTCCGCTGTCAACTCAATCAACTGGGCGAGAGTGATGGCTCAAATCGTTTATTATTGGTGGGCATCAATGCAAACAACCGATAACGGAATCGTCAATTTCTGCGTACCAAGTGGCAACTTTGGGAATATATTTGCGGGCTTTAGTGCACACAACATGGGACTGCCTGTAGAAAGATTCATAGTGGCTTCGAACCGTAACGATGTTTTGGATAGATTCTTCCGCAATGGTGAAATGGAGTTACGAGATGTTGCTCCGACGTACTCTCCATCAATGGATATACAAGTTTCCAGTAACTTTGAGCGATTGCTGTTTGAGGTATTTGAGCGAGATGGGCTCTTGGTAGAACAGGCTTTTAAAACGTTGAGATCGAAAGGTACCCTATCTGTAAGTGACGATATCCTCGCAGGAATTCAGAGAAAATGGGCAAGTTCTAGAGTCACTGACCAAGAGACTCTTGCAATGATTAAGAAAATCACAGAAGAATATGATTACGTAATTGACCCTCATACAGCTGTCGGTATTGAAGCTGCAGAGAGGCATATGACGCAATTGCAAGCACCGATAATTTCTTTAGCAACTGCGCACCCGAGTAAATTTCCGGACGCCGTTGAAGAGGCGAGTGGTTTCTCCCCGATCCTTCCGAGTCACCTCAGTGACCTCTATGAGCGGAAAGAGTCATATGAAATTTTGCCGAATGATGAAGTGATTGTGAAGAGCTACATACTTAAACAAAGAAACGGTGAATAAAATAAGATTCCGGATCTGTTGCTGAAAGAGGCTACTTTCCGATAAAGTCACCATGTCGGACGCTTATGGCAACGAACTAGGCTGCATCTCCTTGTGCAGTTTGACGAAGTTC